>JAOUCV010000174.1 GCA_029859555.1 Gammaproteobacteria bacterium | reverse complement strand
GCAGCGGCTTGCAGCCGGCCTGCTGATGTTGCTGTTACCGGGTGTGTCGCTCGCAAGCGCTGCAGCTGCCGAGTGGCTTGATCTCACCGGTCACTGGGTCGGTGTGTTCGGGCTGGCTGTGTTTGTGGTTGCCTACCTACTGGTGATGGTCGAGGAATTTACCCACCTGCGCAAGTCCAAGCCGGTCATTATTGCAGCCGGTCTTATCTGGGGCGCCATCGCCTGGGTCTATGTGCAGCATGGATTGCCGCATGCTGCAGAAGTGGCGGCGCGCCACAACCTGCTCGAATATGCCGAGCTGATGTTATTCCTGCTGGTGGCGATGACCTACATCAATTCGATGGAGGAGCGTCTCGTTTTTGAGGCGCTGCGGGTAAAACTGGTTAACAATGGCTTCGGGTTTCGCTCGCTGTTCTGGATTACCGGCATACTGTCGTTTTTTATCTCGCCGATTGCCGACAATCTTACTACCGCGCTGTTGATGTGTGCGGTGGTGCTGGCAGTGGGCGGCGACAACAGCCGCTTCATTACCATTGCCTGCATTAACATCGTGGTGGCTGCCAACGCCGGCGGTGCCTTTTCTCCATTCGGTGATATCACCACGCTGATGGTGTGGCAGAAAGATATGGTCAATTTCTGGACCTTCTTTGCGCTGTTTCTGCCGTCTGCAGTGAATTTTCTTATACCCGCTGCCCTGATGCATTTCGCGGTGCCGAATGAAAAGCCTGTTGCCAGTGGTGAGGAGGTGACCATGATACGCGGGGGACGCCGAATCATAATACTGTTCCTTGCAACGATCATCACGGCCGTGTGTTTCCATAATTTTCTGTATCTGCCGCCGGTGCTGGGTATGCTGACCGGTCTTGGTTACCTGCAGTTTTTCGGTTATTACCTGAAGAAGACGGCGCATCGGGAAAGGCAGTCTGTCAATGATGCAGGCGGTGAGGCGGGCGACGTGGTGGCATTTGATATTTTCAGGCCAATTGCCCGTGCGGAATGGGACACCCTGCTGTTTTTCTACGGCGTGGTGGCCAGTGTCGGCGGACTGGGTTTTATGGGCTACCTGGCAATGGCCTCCGACGTGATGTACGTGCAATGGGGAGCGACGCTGGCCAATATATCGGTGGGTCTGTTGTCAGCCGTTGTCGATAATATTCCCGTTATGTTTGCGGTACTCAGCATGAACCCGGATATGTCCATTGGTCAGTGGTTGCTGGTTACGCTGACAGCCGGTGTTGGCGGTTCATTGCTGTCAATCGGGTCGGCGGCCGGTGTGGCGCTGATGGGTCAGGCACGCGGCAAGTACACGTTCTTTGGCCACTTGCGCTGGATGCCCGCAATAGCGCTTGGTTATGCAGCCAGTATCATGGTGCACTTCTGGGTCAACGCAGCCTATTTTTGATCTGCCCGACAGCCGTCGCCGGTTCGGCCGGCATTATTCAGCAGCGTTCAAACAGAATATCCCATACGCCGTGTCCCAGCCGCCGGCCGCGTAGTTCAAACTTTGTGGTTGGCCGGTAACCGGGGCGTGGTGAGAAGTTGCCGGCACCGGCTGGATTTCTGAATGCCGTTGAGCTACCCGTCACTTCAAGCATCTGTTCCGCGTAGTTTTCCCAGTCGGTTGCCATGTGCAGGATTCCGCCCGGCTTTATCTTCTTCGCCAGCAATTCGATAAATTCAGCTTGTACGATGCGTCGCTTGTGGTGACGTTTTTTGTGCCAGGGGTCGGGGAAGAACAATAGCAGACGGTCCAGGCTGTTATCCGGCAGGCAATTCCCGAGCACCGGCACTGCATCCTCGCGAATCACACGGACGTTGTCGAGCGCACGCGATTCCAGTTCGTGTAACAGTCGTCCGACGCCGGGGCGATGCACTTCGATACCAAGGAAGTCAGTCTGCGGCTCGTCAGCTGCCATGGTGAGCAGTGTATCTCCGTTGCCAAAGCCTATTTCCAGCGTGCGCGGTGCGCTGCGCCCGAATATCTTGTCGAGGTCCAGTTGTGTTGATGTTTCCAGCCCGAAGCGCGGCCATAACAGCTGCAATGCGTGTTGTTGTCCGCGGGTGAGACGGCCTTCACGGCGTACGAAGGAACGGATCTTTCTGGCGGGGTGGTCACTGTCGCTTGGTGTCATGGTGGCTTGCCGGCGAAGATAGTTGCCCGGTTGTCGTTTCCTGAGGGTATTATTACGCTACAGGCTGGTACCTTGTTCAGGATGGATTATGCAATGGAACTCATCGAACCGACAATAGTACAGTTCTGGGAAATGCTCACCTCGCACGGTACCAGCGTCCTGCTGGTGCAGTTTTCATTGATGATGGTTGCCGGGGTGGCGGCTTTTTATATCCACAGGGCCTCGCAAAAATTGCTGGATGAACGATTGCAGCACGAGAACCTGTCGGGGTTTCGTATCCTGATACTGAAAATCGGTCAGCGCCTGGCCTTTCCCCTGAGTGGTTTGTTCGCGGTGCTGACCGGACGTCTTGTGTTTAATCTGTCCGGTTATCCGACACCACTGCTGGATACTGCCGCCAAGTTGCTGCTGGCGCTGGCTGCGGTGCGCTTGATTGTTTACATGTTGCGCGTGGGCATTGTTCCGGGCCCGCAGTTAAAAGCATGGGAAAAGATTATCAGTACCGTTATCTGGGGTGTGTTTGCGTTACACCTCGTTGGCTGGTTGCCACACCTGTCATCGGCTATGGACCAGTTGGCATTCAGGTTTGGCGAGACCCGTCTGTCATTGCTGATCGTGGTCAAGCTGATTGTGCTGTGTGGCCTGTACCTGCTGCTGGCCGTCTGGTTGTCCGGTCTGGTTGAGCAACAGCTGAAGAAGTCGCAGCACATCAATATCAGTATGCGTGTTGGTTTAAGCAAGGTCATCAAAGTGGCCTTTCTGAGCCTGGCGTTCCTGCTGGCACTCAACGAGGCAGGTCTGAACCTCGCGTCGCTGACGGTTTTTGGTGGTGCGCTTGGTGTTGGTATCGGTTTTGGCCTGCAGAAGATTGTCAGTAATTTTATCAGCGGATTTATTTTACTGGGTGACCGTTCGATTAGTCCGGGCGATGTTATCAGCGTCGGCGATACCTATGGCTGGGTCAGGGAGTTGCGTGCCCGCTATGTGGTGGTGCGCAACCGTGATGGCGTGGAAACCCTGATACCGAACGAGAACCTGGTGACGACCGATGTGATTAACTGGAGTTACAGCGACAAGCGTGTACGCGTGCGCATACCGGTGCAGATCAGTTATGACGATGATCCGGAACAGGCGATGGCGATTATGGACGAGGCTGCCATGGCAAGCGCGCGGGTGCTCACGACACCTCCGCCGGCAACACGCCTGATGGAATTTGCTGACAGTGGCATCGCGCTGGAGTTGCGGGTGTGGCTGTCGGATCCGCAGGAAGGTGTCGGTAATGTTCGCTCTGAAATCAACCTGGCGATCTGGCACGGCTTCAAGGAGGCCGGGATTACCATTCCGTATCCGCAGCGCGATGTGCATCTGCGGCAGGCCGTTGCGGTGGAGTGACGGCAGGGTCGTGTCGTGCGCAGGATCTGCCTGTTATTCAGGTGCGGACATTGTCCGTGTTTGCACGGTAAAAAAATCGCGCACGAGGTGCGCTCCTGCAGGGAATATTTTTTACCTGAGACGTAGCTATTGTTGCAGGCATTCAGGTGAGCAGCAAAAAGCGGACTGCGCGGGTGCGCTAGAAAAACATCCCGTCTATCGGTGAAGAGGCACTGGCAAAGCGTTTGCGCGGGATGCGCCCGGCACGGAATGCTTCGCGTCCTGCCTCAATACCCTTCTTCATGGCGGAGGCCATCAGCACCGGGTCCTGCGCGCCGGCAATGGCGGTATTCATCAGTACACCGTCACAGCCCAGCTCCATGGCAATCGCGGCATCAGAAGCGGTACCCACTCCGGCGTCGACCAGGATCGGCACCGAGGCGTTTTCCACGATGGTGCGAATATTGTGCGGGTTGCGTATCCCCAGTCCGGAGCCGATCGGTGCGGCCAGCGGCATTACCGCGACACACCCCATGTCTTCAAAACGTTTCGCGATGATGGGATCATCATTGGTATATACCATGATCTTGAAACCATCCTTTACCAGTATTTCGGTTGCCTCCAGGGTTTGTATGATGTCCGGGAACAGGGTTTGTTCGTCACCCAGTACCTCCAGTTTCACCAGCTCGTGTCCATCCAGCAGTTCGCGCGCCAGCCGACAGGTGCGCACGGCGTCGCTGGCGGTATAGCAGCCGGCAGTATTGGGCAGCAGTGTGTACTTTTGCGGCGAAATGACTTCCAGCAGGCTGGGTTCATTCGGGTTCTGGCCGATGTTGGTGCGACGGATGGCGACTGTCACGATCTCTGCACCGCTGGCCTCGGTAGCGGCACGCGTCTCGTCCAGGTCCTTGTATTTGCCGGTGCCCACCAGCAGCCGGGATTTATATTCGACGCCGGCGAGGAGCAGCGGGTCGGGGCTGGTGTGGGGCTGTGGTTGCATGACGCTAGACATAGGCAGTTAACTCTTTGATACTTGGTGACAGGGTTATTTGAAATACGGGTGGTGCTGACTGCTGGCGTCAACCACCACCGATAGCGTGCACGATTTCAACCCGGTCGCCGGGATTGATAACGCGGCTGTCATAGGTACTGCGTGACACGATTTCCTCGTTGATCTCCAGTGCCAGGCGTTTGTCGGCCAGGCCCAGTGAGCGCAGCAGTTGGCTGGCGCTCAGTTTGTCCGGGTATTCGCTTGCGGTGCCATTAACAGTGATATTCATGGTGCTTCTTGTGTGTGCAGTTTTAAACTGTGACTATTCTACCGCAACCACCCGGTTTTGGTCATTACCAGGGGAAATAAGGGCTTATGACACTTGCTACCGAAGATATTATTTCCGCCGAGAAGGCCGGGACGCTGGATGGCCTGATGCTGCAACGTGTCAGGCGCACACCGGAGGGTATTGCCTACCGCCATTTTGATGCCGATAGCAAGACGTGGTGCGATACCAGCTGGGGCGAAGTGGGTGAGCAGGTTTCCCGCTGGCAGGCGGCACTGGCCGCCGAAAACCTGCTGCCGGGCGAGCGCGTCGCGGTACACCTGCGTAACAGCAAGGAATGGGTGTATTTTGACCAGGCCGCGCTGGCCTGCGGGCTGGTGACGGTGCCGCTGTATACCGATGACCGGC
>JAOUCV010000173.1 GCA_029859555.1 Gammaproteobacteria bacterium | reverse complement strand
GGTTTTACTAAAGCGGATGCGGCTATCCTGGCGGAGTTGCCGGCGGGTGTGCCGCATACACGGGTGTTCAACAAGGTGGATCTGAGCGGGCGCGCCAGCGGGCTGTGTAGTGATACCGCGCAGGACAGTATTGCCATCTCTGCGCAAACGCACGCCGGTGTGGATGCCTTGCGTGCACATCTGAAGGACTGCGCCGGCTACAGCGAACAAAGCGACGGTGGTTTCAGTGCCCGCCGCCGCCACTTGCAGGCGTTGCAACTCGCCAGCCAGATGGTCGTGGCCGGCATACAGCAACTGGAGTCGCAGCGGGCCGGAGAATTACTCGCCGAGGAATTGCGCCAGGCGCAACAGGTGTTGGGCGAGATTACCGGTGCAGTCAGCAGTGATGACCTGCTGGGGCGCATCTTCAGCAGCTTCTGCATAGGAAAATAATCAAATATATAACACGATGTATATTTATAGTAAGCATTATTAATGTTGTTAACAGGTTGTTAATTATAAATAATAATTGACTGTTGCCGGGCGAGGTGTCGCATGATAGATAAAGAGCGCATGTCATCCCGTGAACTCGGGCTGCTGCTGGCGCAGCAATTACTTGACGTAGAAGATCTGCATTACGGACTCTGGGATGCGGATCTGGAGGTGTCGGCTGGTAACATCGCCCTCGCCCAGCAACGCTATACGGCGCTGCTGCTGGCGTTGCTCGCACGACTACTTGCTGATAGCAAACAACCACGCCTGCTGGATATCGGCTGTGGCACCGGCCACCTGTTGCAACAATTACTGCAACAGGGTTATCGCGTTGATGCCGTCAATCCATCTGCGCACCTGAACCGGCTGGTGCGTGAGCGCCTGGCCACATTAGCGCAACAGGATACAAGTTTGTTTGAATGCCGCTTCGAGGCCTTGCCGTTTCAGCAACTGCAGCACCACTATGACCTCTTGCTGTTCAGTGAAAGTTTTCAATACATCCCCTTGCCGGATATTTTTGCACAGGCGCCCGGTCTGTTGCGCCCGGGTGGACGGCTGGTCATTTGTGATTTTTTCAAGAGCGCGGCGCATTGTGATGGCGAACACGGTGATCGCAGTTTCAGTGGAGGCCATCTGCTGGCTGATTTTTACCGGGCGGTTGAAGCCTCGGCATTTCAGATCCGTCACGATGAAGACCTGACCACGCGTGTCAGCCCCAATATTGCCTTGCTGGATGAATGGCTGACCCGGCGTCTGCAGCCGGCGCTGTTATGCATCGATGAGTATTTGCTTGGTGCCTATCCGAAACTCACCCGGATGCTTAAATGGCTGGCGCGACGCAAGCTGGCACGCGCCCGTTACAAATACCTTTCAGGGCATCGCAGCCAGGCGGTATTTGAAAAATACAAAAGCTATCGTTTGCTGGTACTGGAGCTGGAGGCAGCAAGCACGCAAATAAATAGATAGAACTCTATATTTAGAGTCAGCTTTGTACAGTGTGGCGCTTGTCCGCATAGATTGCAGCTATTTATGCGGGTATGCTATATATTTAGATTATACTAGATAATAGTATATCTTATTGTATTTGTTGTTATTAACTTCAATAACAGGGGGCTCACACTGCCCGGTTTTTGGCTTTTCTGCGGCAATAACCCTCTTTCCACATAAAAAATATGGCTTTTATAGGGTTTTGCCCGGTTTGGCTGCCAGGTGCATTAAGCAGTTGACATTCTTACAATTTAATTAATAATGCCATGTATATTTTTAGGGTAAGCTAAATCAATGTCTGAGAACACACGCCCCTCTCTACGACAACGCAAGTTCGCCAAGACCCGGCTGGCGCTGGGGGAGGCGGTGACAAATCACCTTGTAGCTGCGTCCTTCGAGACGCTGTCGGTGAAGGCCCTGAGCGAACGTGTGCAAATTTCAGAGGCAACCTTTTTTAATTATTTTCCGAAGAAAGAAGATCTCATTGTCTACCTGGATCGTTTGTGGACACTTGAGCTGAACTGGTATGGCCGTCAGGCTGAACAGCAGGGTAAGGGGCTGGCCGTCATCGAGTCACTGTTTCGCTATACCGCGATCCAGATTCAGAAGAAGCCGGGCCTGATGGCGGAAATCATTGCACATGAGGCCCTCTCACGTGAGCGTCGCGAAGGCCCGGAGATTACAATGGCCGAGCGCATGATGGCGTTCTCGGATCTTGACGGCATAGAAGAAATGTCCGATGAGAGTCTTGAAGGCTTGTTGCGCAGTTCTCTGGAAGCCGCGATAGAGCAGGGCGATCTGCCTGCGAATACCGCTATATCGGCTGCGATGGTGGGGCTGGTGTCGATCTTTTATGGTGTGCCACTGGCTATTCAGCATACCAATGCAGCGGCGATTGGTGCCATGTATCGACAACAGCTGGAACTATTGTGGAGTGGCCTGCAGGCGGCTGCCGCATAACCCGGGACCGTCACGGCTTTATTGACGCGGGATGCCGCGTGCCTTGTCGAGTGACTCCTGCCAGGCTTGCGCAAAGCCTGCCCACCATTCTGGCTGGCTGTCCTTCCACCATTGCTGTGAGCATCTCGACAGCCAGCGACCGGCAGCAGGTAACTGTTCCTGTCTGAACCTCTGGAGGCCTTGTATCACCCGGGTTTTGAGGGAAGGCTTGCTGAGAATTTCCAGCATGGTGTGCTCACGCTGCCGCGCTGCCCAGAGTTCGGCGTGCACACTCTGCTGCAGTCGCGACACGCGTTGTTTTAGCAGTTCCAGGTCGTGGCTGGCCGGATGCTCGGCAGTTTTTCCGTTGCGTGCCAGTATGCGGCGTTCCAGCACCTCGATGCGCTGCTGCAGTTGTTCCAGGTCGATCGGTTTAAGCGTTTTGTCAGGCGTTTTGCTGGAATTTAACGGAAACACCTTGCCGGATTTTGCGGGGGACGCTGATTTTGCCAGTTTGACGGGGCGGACCGCCTGTTTGCGTGGTGTTTGCGGGGGTGTCTTTGATTGAGGGTTAGCGCCGCCTGCATCGAGGTTGAATTCCAAAAGTCTCATGGCTTTCCCTTATATGGTGTAATTTCGCGTATCTTAACACAAGATATTCGAATAAACAGATAGTAACGGCGTCTTTCTGCGGCTTTTGTTGGTGTATTGGCTCGCATTCAGGTGAGGGCGTAGAATCTGGTAAATTTTCAGGCAGGAGAGCAGGGTGGGAGACAGTTCAACAGCTTATGACGTGATCGTGGTCGGTGGGGGCCATGCCGGCACCGAGGCGGCACTGGCTGCCGCACGCAGCGGTGCGCGTACCCTGTTGCTGACGCATAACCTCGAAACCCTCGGCCAGATGAGCTGCAATCCGGCCATCGGCGGTATTGGCAAAAGCCACCTGGTGCGTGAGATCGATGCGCTGGGTGGTGTGATGGCGCGGGCAACCGACCAGGCGGGCATCCAGTTTCGGGTGCTGAATGCCAGCAAGGGACCGGCGGTACGTGCTACCCGTGCGCAGGCCGACCGTGTGTTGTACCGGCAGGCAGTACGCCGGGTACTCGAAAACCAGCCGGGTCTGCAGTTGTTTCAGCAGGAAGTCGCCGACCTCATCGTAGAGGGGGAGCGGGTGCGCGGCGTGCTGACCGGGATGGGCCTGAAATTTTATGCGCCCACGGTGGTCCTGACGGTCGGTACCTTCCTTGGCGGTCGTATTCACATTGGTGCGACCAGCGTCGCCGGGGGCAGGGCGGGTGACCCGCCTGCCAATGCACTGGCTGCACGGCTGCGTGAATTACCGCTGCGGGTGGAGCGCTTAAAAACCGGTACGCCGCCGCGTATCGACGGCCGCAGTATCGACTACAGCCAGTTGCAGGCACAGGCAGGCGACCAGCCGGTTCCGGTGATGTCATACCTTGGCAGCGCACAGGAGCATCCACGCCAGCTGAGTTGTCATATCACCCATACAAACAGTCGCACGCACGACATTATCCGTGAGGGCCTGGTGGATTCGCCCATGTACAGCGGCGCGATAGAGGGCACCGGGCCACGTTATTGCCCGTCAATCGAAGACAAGGTGGTGCGCTTTGCGGACAAGTCTTCACACCAGATATTTATCGAGCCGGAAGGGCTTGATACCCATGAAGTCTATCCAAACGGCATCTCCACCAGCCTGCCCTGGGCGGCGCAGGAAGCGCTGGTACATTCCATCGCCGGCTTTGAGGGCGCGCACATCACACGGCCCGGTTATGCCATCGAGTATGATTTTTTTGATCCGCGCGATCTGCGACATTCACTGGAAACCAAGGTTATCAACGGGCTGTTTTTCGCGGGCCAGATTAATGGCACCACCGGCTATGAAGAGGCGGCAGCACAGGGCCTGCTGGCCGGCCTGAATGCAGCGCGCCAGTCGCAGGATAAACCGGCGTGGATGCCGCGTCGTGATGAGGCCTATATAGGTGTACTGGTTGATGACCTGGTGACGCAGGGAACGCTGGAACCCTACCGGATGTTTACCAGCCGTGCCGAGTATCGTCTGTCGCTGCGGCAGGATAATGCAGATTTGCGCCTGACACCGGTTGGTCGTGAGCTGGGGCTGGTTGACGAGCACCGCTGGCGGGTATTTTCTGTGCGGCATGCGGCCATTGAAAACGAGCAACAGCGCCTGCAGTCACTGCGGGTGCGACCGGGGACTGCGCAGGCCGACGCCCTGTCTGCCAGGCTTGAAAAACCACTGGCACGGGAGCAGCGCGCCAGCGATTTGTTACGCCGGCCGGAACTGGATTACGCTACCCTGACCGCGGTTGACGGGCTGGGTCCGGGCGTGACGGCTGCCGGCATTGCCGAGCAGGTCGAGATACAGGCAAAGTACTCCGGTTACCTGGAACGCCAGCAGGCAGAAATCGAACGACATCAGCGTCATCAGGAACAACCTTTACCCATCGATTTCGATTACAATGTGGTGCGGGGGCTTTCCAATGAAGCGTGTGAAAAGTTGCGGGCCGTGAGACCGGAAACCATCGGTCAGGCTGCTCGAATACCCGGCGTTACGCCAGCGGCGGTGTCGCTGTTGTTGATACACATGAAACGTCACAAGGTGACTCGCAAACGCGCTTAACGACAATGCATCTATAACAGGCCATGCATACCGGACTTTACAATCGTAACCGCAAGGCGCGAAACACCAGCGTGGTTGACTATGGTGCGTTGCTCGATGAGGGGCTGGCTGAGCTCGGCCTGGATCAGCGCCTTGG
>JAOUCV010000012.1 GCA_029859555.1 Gammaproteobacteria bacterium | reverse complement strand
GCGCCAGCCCGGCGTCAATCAGGCTTGCATCGGCAGCCCGGAAACCATGCAGTTCGGCGCGCCGTGGCGCAGGCAGGCTGCCCAGCAAGGCCCGGGCAATAGCAGGGGTATCCGGTCCGGAGATGCGCACCATGCCGACGCCACCCTGGCCGGGTGGGGTGGCAATGGCAGCAATGGTATCGGTGGCCGAACTGACCACGGGCGCGGAGGCCGGTTATTTCCCGCCGCGCTCAATGCGCCGCGTGATCACCCACTGCTGGGCAATGGAGAGAGTATTGTTGACCACCCAGTAGAGCACCAGGCCGGACGGGAAAAAGGCGAAAAACACCGTAAAAACGATCGGCAACATCATCATCACCTTGGCCTGGATCGGATCCATCGGTGCCGGATTCAGGCGCTGCTGGATCAGCATGGTAGCGCCCATCAGCAACGGCAGGATGTAGTAGGGGTCCGGCGAGGACATATCGGTAATCCACAGGATAAACGGTGCATGCCGGAGCTCGACGCTTTCCAGCAATACCCAGTAGAGGGCGATGAAGACGGGGATCTGTACCACGATGGGCAGGCAGCCACCGAGCGGGTTGATCTTCTCCTTCTTGTACATCTCCATCATCGCCTGGTTCATTTTCTGGCGATCATCCCCGTAGCGTTCCTTGAGGGTTTTCATGCGCGGCGCCAGCTTGCGCATATTGGCCATGGATTTATAGCTGGTTTCGGAGAGCTTGTAGAACGCCAGCTTGATCAGGATGGTGACGCAGACGATGGCCCAGCCCCAGTTGCCGAGCAGGCCATGCAGGGTCTTTAACAACCAGAACAGCGGTTGCGCCAGTACCGTTAGCAGCCCGTAGTCCACCGTCAGCTCCAGTCCGGGGGCGACCTGCTTCATCTCGTCCTGCAGTTTTGGACCTATAAATATAGTGGTTTCGTACAAGGCGCTGCTGCCGGGTGCTACCACCCGGTTGGGAGAAATCATGCCGATAACATAGCGGGCGCTGCTCAGCGTGTTGGTGTAATAGCGATCGGTTTCAGCGCTTGCCGGAATCAGTGCACCGAGGAAGTAATGCTGCAGCATCGCAGCCCAGCCATCGGTGATGCTGCGATCGAGCTTCTCATCGACCATGTCTTCAAATTTTATCTTTTCGTACTTCTCTTCCGGGCTGTAGATGACGCCGCCCATGTAGGTATAGATAAACGAGCTTTGGCCGGTCTCGGCGACCTGGGTACGCTGCAGCTGGCGGTACTGGCGGCCCTGCCACTCTGCCGTGCTGTTATTACGTACCTCGTGTTGCAGGTCGACCGCGTAACTGCCGCGATGGAAGATATAGCGCTTCACTACTTCGACACCCTCGGGACTGCGCCAGACCATGGAGACCTGCAGCTCATCAGCAGCGTCTGCCATGCGGTAACTGCCTTGCTCCGCCGTGTAGACCACATGATGGGTCGGCTCGGTGCCGACACTGGCGCGCAGCCCGGACTGGATCACAAACAGGTTTGGCAGGCTGTCGTTGAGTAGCCGGAACGGTGGTGAGTCCGGCTCCGTGGTGGCCTTGTAGTGAAGCAGATCCGCCTGCCGCAAATCGCCGCCGGTAGTATCTATCTTGATGTGAAACAAATCGGTGGTGACATCAATAAACTGCCCTTTTTTCAGTACATCAGTATCCGGCAGGGCGCGCTCCATGGTGGCCATGTCAGCCGGCGCACCCGGTATATCAGCAGTATCAGCAGAGCCGGCCGGCAGGCTTGCTGTGGTCGCCGGCGGCAGTGCGTTTTCCTGCGGCGCCGCTGTCTCGACCTGCGGGGCAGGGCCATAGTCTTCCATCCAGGATTGCCATAACAGCAACACCACGAACGACAGGGCGACAAACAAAAACAGGCGTTGATTATCCATGACTGTGTCCGGTCTCCTTTTCCGGGACCTGGTCGATACCACCTTCATGCCAGGGGTGGCAGCGCAACAATCGGCGCAGTCCCATAGACAGGCCACGCAGCACACCAAAACGCTCAACAGCGGTCATGGCATAACAGGAGCAGGTCGGATAGTAGCGACAGTTGTTACCCAGCCAGGGACTGAGTAGCAGGCGGTAAGCATTAATTAGTTGGATGATGAACCAGCGCATTTTTCAATCAGTTTTATCCAGAGCTTCTCAAGGGCCTTGTCCAGATCCCGTGCAGGGCAGGCTGAAATGCCGTTACGTCCCAGCACCACGATGTCCAGCGGCTGCAAGCGCATTTGCCAATGCCGAAAACTTTCCCGGGTAACCCGCTTGATGCGATTTCGTGCTACCGCTGTGCGCGCCACCTTGCGGGATATTGCCAGCCCGAGGCGCGGATACTGCAACTGGTTGGGAACTGCCAGCAGTGTCATCCAGCTGTTATTCAGTCGGTAACAGCCGCCTTTAAAAACGTGCTGGTAATCTGCCGGCTCGGTGAGTCGCACCCGCCGCGGAAAGCGCGCTGCGCCGGGACACAAGGGTAAGGGGTCAGACAGACAACCGCGCCCGGCCCTTGGCACGACGGGCATTGATGACACGACGGCCATTCTTGGTGGCCATACGGGCACGAAAACCATGGGTACGGTTACGCTTCAGTTTGCTGGGTTGAAAAGTTCTTTTCATGGCTCGCTGCTTCTAAATGTTTTCTCAAATAAAAAATCACGCCAGCAGGCGCGAAAAGGGCGCAAAGAGTACAGTTTCCGAAGGTGTGCTGTCAAGATTATACGGACTCAAATATCTTCGCATCAGGGTGTGGATAACTTTTTTCGACAGGTATAGACTCCCCTTCCTGCTTTCGCAGAGAAAACAAAAATACAGGGGATATATCAGGTGGAAGGTACGCTCTGGCAACAATGTCTGGTCCGACTTGAAAATGAGCTGCCCGAGCAACAATTTAACACCTGGATACGCCCGCTGCACGCGGTTGAAAACGGTGAAGACCTGCAGTTGCTGGCGCCCAATCAATTCGTTCTCGACTGGGTCAGAAAACATCACTTCAAGACTATTTCACAAACACTGCATGATCTGGGTCCGGGTGCAGACACCCATCTCAAGCTGGAGATAGGCAGCAGCAAGAAGGCGGTCCTGGCGGAATCGCCAGTCACTGGCAGTCAGCCAGGCAGTGTCGCAAAAGCTGCCCCGGTAGCACATAAAAGCAATCTCAACCCGGATTTCACCTTTGACACCTTTGTCTCCGGAAAATCAAATCAGCTGGCCCGGGCGGCCTCCATGCAGGTCGGTGAAAATCCCGGTGGCGCCTACAACCCGTTATTCATCTACGGCGGTGTCGGGCTTGGCAAGACCCACCTGATGCACGCCGTCGGCAGCATGATCGTTGCCAACAAACCGGACGCGCGAGTCGTCTACCTGCACTCTGAACGCTTCGTCGCAGACATGGTCAAGGCACTGCAACACAATGCCATCAACGAGTTTAAAAACTATTACCGGACCGCGGATGCGCTGCTCATTGACGATATCCAGTTCTTCGCCAAGAAAGAACGTTCTCAGGAAGAATTCTTTCATACTTTCAATGCCTTGCTTGAAGGTCAACAGCAAGTCATTCTGACCTGTGACCGCTATCCCAAGGAAGTGGATGGTCTTGAAGACCGCCTCAAATCACGTTTTGGCTGGGGCCTGACAGCTGCCATCGAACCGGCCGAACTGGAAACCCGCGTTGCCATTCTGATGACCAAGGCAAGCCAGAGCGGTCTCGAATTACCGAGTGATGTCGCCTTTTTTATTGCGCAGCATATTCAGTCCAACATCCGCGAACTGGAAGGTGCACTGCGCCGCGTAGCTGCCAGTGCCCGATTTACCGGACAGGCCATCAATATCGAGCTTGCCAGGGAAGCGTTGCGTGACTTGCTGGCATTGCAGGACAAGCTGGTGACGATCAGTAACATTCAGAAAGTGGTCGCCGAGTACTACAAGATACGGGTAGCTGATTTGTTGTCACCGCGTCGCAGTCGTTCCATTACACGGCCTCGACAGCTTGCCATGGCACTGGCAAAACAGTTGACCACGCACAGCCTGCCGGAAATCGGTGATGCCTTTGGCGGCCGTGATCACACCACCGTGCTGCATGCGACACGCAAGGTAGTTGAGTTACGCGACAGCGATAGCCGTATCAACGAGGACTTTAACAACCTGTTGAGAACCCTGACTGCATAAGGTGGATAACTTGTGGATAAAAGATACCGGCAAACTTATCCTTTGTTATCCACAGCTTTCCAACAGTCCTTGCGGTGTTCTGTACCCTGCTTTATTATTAACATAACAGATTGATTAATATATTATTAATTAGCTTATCAACAGACTTGTTGTTGCCTAATTATTGTAACAATAGAACTACTAACTTAAAAATTTATTAATTAAATATTATGAAATTCAGTATCCAAAGAGAAGATTTTCTCAAGCCCCTGCAGCAGGTCATTGGTGTTGTAGAACGCCGACAAACACTACCGGTTCTTGGTAATGTGCTAATCAATGCAAGCAAAAAAAGTATTTGCCTGACATCGACAGACCTGGAAGTAGAACTGCAGTCACACGTCAATATTGCCGTCACCGAGATTGGTGAAATAACCCTGCCGGCACGTAAGCTGCTGGACATCTGTCGTACCTTGCCGGCAGAGGCGCAACTGGATATTTCCGTAAAAAACGATCGGGCCCTGGTACGTTCCGGCAAGAGTCGTTTTACCCTGTCGACGCTACCGGCAAGTGAATTTCCGGTGATTGATAAAATCAAAAGTGCGCGCAAGTTTGCTGTGCAGGAAAAAGCCTTGCATGACCTGATAGAACGTACTGCCTTTGCAATGGCGCAGCAGGATGTTCGTTATTATCTGAATGGTTTGATGCTGGAGCCGAGCGGCAGCACCTTGCGTGCGGTTGCCACAGACGGACATCGACTGGCCATGTGCGAACTGGCGGTTGATGTCGGTGACGGCATCGATCAGCAAGTGATTGTGCCGCGCAAGGGAGTGCAGGAACTGCACCGTCTGCTGGAACAGAAAGAAGCCGAGATCCAGGTCGAAATTGGCAGCAACCATATTCGTATCACAACCGACGAACTGCGTTTTACTTCCAAGTTAATCGATGGACGTTTTCCTGATTACACGCGTGTGATGCCCAAGAATGCCGATAAACGTTTACAGATTAATCGTGACCTGTTGCGCCAGGCACTGACGCGTACCTCTATTTTATCGAACGAGAAATATCGTGGTATCAGACTCGATATATCAGAAAATAACATTAAAATTCAAGCACATAACCCAGAAAAAGAAGAGGCTGTAGAAGAACTGGATGCAAACTACGACCATGAAGACATGGTGATTGGCTTCAATGTGACCTACTTGCTGGATGTTCTGAATGCGATTGAAACAGACGATGTAGAGGTATTTCTGTGTGATGGCAACAGCAGTGTTTTGATCAACAAACCGGCAGCTACTGATTGTCGCTACGTTGTCATGCCGATGCGTCTCTAGCGATTTGTTTAGCTGGCCGGCAAGATTGCTTCTCTGAAAATCTTGCCCCGGCCAGCCACTGCCATACCGGAATGTTCCATGGGATTGCAGTCACTGGAAATCCAGGATTTTCGTAATATCGTTTCTGCCTCGCTGCAATTTTCAGCGGGGCTCAATCTTGTCTTCGGTGAAAATGCAGCAGGCAAAACCAGTCTGCTGGAAGCGATCTATTGTCTGGGAAGGGTGCGTTCGTTTCGAACATCGATTGCCGCGCAACCCATACGCGATGGTCAATCTGCCTTTCGATTGGTGGGACGGGTACTGTCTCACCAGGGGCGTGAGATCCCGATTGGTCTTGAGCGCCATAAGCAGGGACTAAAAGTCCATTTCGACAGGCAGCCTGTTAGACGGCTCTCGGATCTGGCTGGCAGTTTCCCGGTGCAGGTGTTGAGCGGTGATACCCCGACTATATTAAATGGCGGACCCCGTTATCGGCGCCAGTCTATGGATTGGGCATTGTTTCACGTGGAACAGGCCTATCGGGAGGGTTGGCAGCGCTATGCACGTGCGCTACGGCAGCGTAATGCAGCGCTACGCACACAGTCGCCAGTGAAGCAGGTGATTACCTGGGATGCCGAGTTGCTGGATGCTGCTGCACAGATCCATAGTTTTCGTGAAAAGTATTTCGAAGCGCTCGCGCCTCACCTGCATGCGGAAATGCAGTTGCTGCTACCTGACAGGGAAGTGAGTCTGCGCTACCAGCCTGGATGGCCCGCAAATGTTGCCCTGGCTGAGGCCTTGTCCCAGTCATTGGACAAGGACCGCGGACAGGGTTTTACCCAGTACGGACCACACCGTGCTGATTTCAGTCTGCAAGTGAATGGAAAGGGCGTGGTATCGCATTGTTCCCGTGGCCAGCAAAAAGCGGTGGTGGTGTGTTTTATGCTGGCACAGGTTCAATTACAGCAACATCGATCAATGCCCATGGGGGCCTTCCTGCTGGATGACTTGACCAGCGAACTGGATGCGCCACATCAACAGCGGGTGTTGTCTGCCTTGCGTGATCTTGACAGCCAGGTATTTGTCTCGGCGATTGATCCCGAGGCCGTAGAAACTGCCGCTTGGCCGGCAGTAAAAAAGTTTCACGTGGAACATGGCGAGATACAGGAAGTGGTATAATCCCAGCCTTCACGCGCAGCGTGCGCGGGCAGTGCGATAAACGAGTATCCAGGACACCAGAAGATGGCTGAAGAAAACGCATATACCTCCTCGAACATAAAAGTTTTAAAGGGTTTGGATGCAGTTCGCAAACGCCCGGGAATGTACATAGGCGATACCGATGATGGCACCGGCTTGCATCATATGGTGTTTGAGGTGGTTGATAATTCGATTGATGAGGCGCTGGCCGGCCATTGCAGTGAGATTACGGTGACCTTGCACACCGATAACTCGGTGACAGTGAGTGACGACGGTCGTGGCATTCCAGTTGATTTGCACCCGGAAGAGGGTGTTTCCGCAGCTGAGGTCATCATGACGGTACTGCATGCCGGCGGCAAGTTTGATGATAATTCCTACAAGGTCTCCGGTGGGCTGCATGGCGTAGGCGTGTCAGTCGTCAACGCCTTGTCTGAAAGTCTGACGTTGAAGATACAGCGCGAGGGCAAGCTTTATACCCAGGACTATTCTTTGGGTGAACCGCAGGCACCGCTGGCCGCCACCGGCGAGACACAGCTGACTGGCACGGAAATTCATTTCACACCCAGTAAAGAAATCTTTGCCGTTACCGAGTTTCACTATGAAATTCTTGTCAAACGCCTCAGGGAGCTGTCTTTCCTGAACTCCGGGGTGCGCATTCGTCTCACCGATGAGCGTAATGACAAGCAGGATATATTTGAGTACCAGGGCGGTATCAGGGCCTTTGTGGAACATTTGAACCAGAAAAAGACGCCGC
Source organism: Gammaproteobacteria bacterium (assembly GCA_029859555.1). Taxonomy (GTDB): domain Bacteria; phylum Pseudomonadota; class Gammaproteobacteria; order UBA9214; family UBA9214; genus UBA9214. The sequence continues at coordinate 9,775 of JAOUCV010000012.1, read as the reverse complement.
TGCATCCGACGGTGTTTTACTTCACCAGCGAGAAGGACGGTGTCGGTGTGGAGCTGGCAATGCAGTGGAATGATTCCTACCAGGAAAATATCTTCTGTTTCACCAACAATATTCCGCAGCGTGATGGCGGTACGCACCTGGCCGGATTTCGTGGCGCCCTGACGCGGACACTGAACCAGTACATGGAAAAAGAAGGACTGATACGCAAGGCCAAGGTTGCTACCACCGGCGATGATGCCCGTGAAGGACTGACCGCCGTGCTGTCGGTGAAGGTGCCGGATCCCAAGTTTTCATCACAGACCAAGGACAAGCTGGTGTCCTCTGAGATCAAGGGGATTGTTGAATCTTCCGTGGGTGAAAAATTCAGCAGTTACCTGATGGAATGTCCGAGCGAGGCCAAGGCCATTACCGGCAAGATTATCGATGCGGCCCGCGCCCGCGAGGCAGCGCGCAAGGCGCGTGAAATGACGCGCCGTAAGGGTGCGCTTGATATTGCCGGTTTGCCGGGCAAGCTGGCCGATTGTCAGGAACGCGACCCGGCCCTGTCTGAACTGTTCCTGGTGGAGGGTGATTCAGCCGGTGGTTCTGCCAAGCAGGGACGGGATCGGCGAACCCAGGCGATCCTGCCTCTGAAGGGAAAAATTCTGAACGTTGAAAAGGCGCGTTTCGACAAGATGCTTTCATCGGTCGAGGTGGGCACGCTCATCACGGCGCTCGGTTGTGGTATCGGTCGCGAGGAGTTCAATCCCGATAAATTGCGCTATCACCGCATTATCATCATGACGGATGCCGACGTCGATGGCTCGCATATTCGCACCCTGTTGTTGACTTTTTTCTATCGGCAGATGCCGGAACTGATCGAGCGCGGTTATATTTATATTGCCCAGCCACCACTCTATAAAATCAAAAAAGGCAAGCAAGAACAATATGTTAAGGACGATATGGCGTTGAATGCACTGCTCCTCTCCGCTGCCATTAACAAGGCCCAGTTGTATGTGAATCCGCAGGCGCCGCCGTTGTCAGGTCCGGCCCTGGAGACGCTTGCCAATGAATACATGGCGGTAATGGCGGCGATTCGCCGACTGGCGCGCCGCTATGATGGTGAACTGCTGGAGAAGATGATTTACATGTCCGCGCTCGACGATGCAGGTCTGCAGAATATGGATACCGTCTCAAGCTGGTGTGCAGAGCTGGTTGAACGGGTGAATGCCGGCTTGAGTAGCGGCAAGCGTTACGAGTGTGTGGTTACGCCGGGCGCGGAAGATCAAACCTTCGTGGCAAAGGTCAGCAAGTGGACGCATGGCATTGTCGCCAGCGAGCAGCAGTTTACCCGGGATTTCTTTGGCAGCGCGGAATATGCACATATCCAGTCGCTCGGTCAGCAGCTGGATGGCTTGCTGAGTGCCGGTGCCTTTGTACAGCGTGGTGAGCGCCGCGCCGAGGTTTCTTCGTTCCGGCAGGCGCTGACCTGGTTAATGGATGAGGCCAAGCGTGGACAATCGATACAGCGCTACAAGGGACTGGGTGAGATGAATCCTGAACAGCTATGGGAAACGACGCTGGATCCGGATAACCGCCGTCTGCTGCAGGTGCAGATTGAAGATGCGGTCGGTTCCGATGATATCTTCACCACGCTGATGGGCGACCAGGTTGAGCCGAGACGTGACTTCATTGAAAAGAATGCCCTGTCTGCGTCCAACCTGGATATCTAGATAGTCGTGATTTTCGCTATAGCTGAAAAACAAATAAAAATTATACTATTGAATAGTAAGTAATTATTTTTATAGTAAACATCAGTTATATATAACACACAATATATTTAGTCGCATAGCGGCTCCGCTGCTACAGGGTCGTGATCTCGGCCATGCGTGCCTCAATCCAGCCGGAGGCTTCATCCAGCAGCTGCTGCGCGGTTTTACCCCTGGGTGAAATCGGGGCGCCGATGCGAACCTGGATGACCCCGGGGCGTTTGATAAAACTGCGCCGTGGCCAGTATTCACCGGCATTGTGCGCGACCGGAATAATATCTCGCCCGCTGTGCTCAGCCAGTACGGTACCACCAATTCGATAACGTCCCTGTGAGCCGGCCGCTACCCGGGTACCTTCCGGAAAGATGACCACCCAGATACCTTCTTCCATGCGTGCCTTGCCCTGGGTAACCAGCTGGTTGATGGCGGCCTTGCCGGACCCGCGTTTTATGTGGATGCACTGCATCAGCCACAGTCCCCAGCCAAAAAACGGAATCCACATGAGTTCACGTTTGGCAACCCATACCTGCAGCGGAAATATCTGCTGCAGCGCAATCGTCTCCCAGGTCGATTGATGCTTGGCAAACACGATACCGGCGTCGGCCGGAATATTGTCCGCACCCTGAATTTCATGGGTTAGCTTACAGCTTACCCGCAGCCACCAGAGGATGAACTGCACCCAGATTTGTAGCAGCGCCCAGCGTGTTTTCAGCGAAAACGGGGCAGCCAGCATCAGCAGGATGGCAAACAGCACCAGCGAGATCGGAAACACGATCCAGAACGCCAGCGAGCGCAGCCAGAGTATCAGGTAGGGAGAAGTATTTGAGGCCATGTCAGTTTTTCAGATGAAGGGTGGTACTCAATTATCAAGCAGCTGGTTTACGGCGCCATAGAGGTCATTGAAAACCGGCACCTGCGGGTCAAAATCCGGATGGGAGACTGTACCAAAGCCCTTGCCGGTCTTAACCAGCATCGGCGTGGCGCCAGCAGCCCGTGCGGCCTGGATGTCACGCAGGGAATCACCAATTGCCGGTACCCCCTGCAGGTCAATTTGTAGCCGTGCAGCGATGTCATGAAACATGCCGGGCAGGGGTTTGCGGCAGCTGCAGGCATCATCAGGACCGTGCGGACAGAAGAACACGGCGTCGATCAGGCCGCCGGACTCTATAACCCGGCGGTGCATGGTTGCATGGATACGCGCCAGCGTGTCGAGGTCAAACAGATTACGGGCAATGCCTGACTGGTTAGTGGCAACCACCACCCGCCAGCCGGCACGGTGCAGGCGGGCGATGGCTTCCATACTGCCACGAATCGGCAGCCACTCGTTCGGCGATTTGATGTATTCATCGGAGTCTTCGTTGATGACGCCGTCGCGGTCGAGGATGATCAGCTGCATCACATGTCCCTGAATTCCGAGACCCGGATTCGGCCGTTAATCATGCGCGACTCGCGCGACTCAAGTTTATGCATCTTTGCCCAAAAGGCGTCATCCAGGTTGAAGCCGCCGGCGATGGCGGTGCCGATCAGCAGTATCATCAAGTCCGCTGATTCCTCGGCAAGGCTGGCCGTGTCCTTGCCCTTGGTGACGCAGGCTGAAATTTCACCCAGCTCCTCGGTCATCAGCGCGACACGGTAGGCCATTTCCTCGCCACCGGTATTTTTGAAATCATGCTTGTCATGAAACGCCTGCACGGCTGCAAGCATCGCACGGTAGGAATCGGTCGTGGACATGGATCACCTGTACTCCGGTTATGTGGCGGCTACGGCTTGCTCCGCCAATCCAGCAGTTTTCCCGACAATTTATTTCTGCAACAGGGAAATATCTGCAACCTGTAAAAACAGCCGTGACAGCGAATGCAGCAAAGCCAGCCGATTATCCCTCAGCCGGTCATCATCGGCCATTACCATCACCTGGTCGAAGAAAGCGTCTACCGGCGCCTGTAGTGCCGCCAGTTCGCGCAGGGCCTCAGTGTACCGGCGTTGCTGAAATAATGGTTCGACAGCCGTTTGCAGCGCGTTGACGGCGGTTGCGAGCGCCTGTTCGGCGGGTTCCTGCAGCAACTGCTGCTGGCAGCTGGCCGGTATTTCTGTCTCGGCCTTGCGCAGGATATTGCGGATACGCTTGTTGGCTGCCGCCAGACTTTCGGCCTCGGCCAGTTCGCCGAAGGCCCTGACGGCACGGATGCGCTGATCAAAATCCAGCGGCCGCGCCGGTTGCCGCGCCAGTACCGCGGCAAATATGTGGTTGTCATAACCGGCGTCCAGATAATAGGCACGCAGGCGTTCCATCATGAAGCTGAACAGATCCTCTGTAATGGCTTCAGCCTGTACCTCCGCGGGCAGTAACTGTGCGGCAGTATCAATCAGTCTGGTGAGGTCGAGATCAAGCTGTTTTTCTATGAGGATACGCAGCAGGCCAAGCGCCGAGCGGCGCAGACCAAAGGGATCCTTGTCACCGGTAGGTGTCTGGCCAATGGCAAAAATACCGGTGAGCGTATCGAGGCGTTCGGCAATGGCGAGTGCCTGACCGGGGCCTGAAGCGGGCAGCACATCACCGGCAAAACGCGGTTGATACTGTTCATCCAGTGCTTCTGCGACGGCGGCGTCCTCGCCATCATGGCTGGCGTAATAGCGTCCCATGATGCCCTGCAGATCGGGGAATTCGCTCACCATACTGGTGACCAGGTCGCACTTGCACAGGGCAGCAGCGCGCTGCACCTGCGGCACATCAATATTCAGTTCTGCAGCAATGTGGCTGGCAATGGCACTGATGCGGCGTTGCTTGTCGCCCAGTGAGCCGAGCTTTTTCTGAAAGGTCATGTGGTCGAGCTGAGCGGCCCGGCTGTGCAGCGACTGCTTGCGATCCTGGTTCCAGAAGAACACCGCATCCTCCAGGCGCGGACGAATCACGCGTTCATTGCCGGCGCGAATCTGCTGCGGCTGGCTACTGGAGATGTTGGCGATGGTGATGAAGTGCGGCAGCAGCTTGCCGTCGGCATCCATGACCGGAAAGTACTTCTGGTGGTCCTGCATACTGGAAATCAGTGCCTCGGCTGGTACCTCCAGGAAGCGTTTATCAAAGCCGCCGCTGATGGCGACCGGCCATTCCACCAGTGCATTTACCTCATCAAGCAACGCCGGCTCAATGTGTGCCTGGCCGCCCAGTGCAACGCCGGCCTCGCTGGCCTGTGCCTCAATCGATGCGCGCCGCTGTGCCATATCGGCAATCACCTTGCCGGTCTGTTGCAGTGTTTCTGCGTATGATTCCGGGCTGCCAATAGCGATGTTGTGCGGATGGTGAAAGCGGTGTCCGCGGCTGTAGCGATCGCTGTTGACGCCGAGAATGCTGGCCTTTACCGCGGTGTCGCCGAACAGCAGCACAATCCAGTGAATCGGGCGCACAAATTCGATGTCCGAGCTGCCCCAGCGCATGCGCTTCGGCATGGGCAGCGCTTTCAGGGCCTTCTCCAGCAGCCCCGGGATAATCTCTGTGGCGGGCTGGCCGGCAACCGTGGAGGTGAACGCCAGCCAGCTGCCCTTGTCTGTTTCAAGCTGCTGCAGCTCGCTGACGCCGACACCACAGGAACGTGCAAAACCCTCAGCCGGCCTGGTGGGTTTGCCATCCTCGTCAAAGGCCGCCTGCAGTGCCGGACCGCGCTTGTTGACCTCACGGTCTGGCTGCGCTTCAGGGACATCCCTTATGAGTACCGCCAGACGGCGCGGTGCCGCGTAGGCCTGGCTGGATCCATGCTCAAGATAGTTTTCATCCAGCAGTTTGTCGAGCGAGGCCTGCAATGCATCGCGCATGCGCTGCAGCGCCTTCGGTGGCAACTCTTCCGTACCGATTTCGATGAGTAAATCCCGGGTTGCCATCATGCGCTTGACTCCTTGTCTGCCAGCATCGGGAAGCCGAGTTTTTCACGGGCCGCGTAGTAGCTCTCGGCAACCTGGCGCGACAGCGTGCGTACCCGCAAAATGTAGCGTTGTCGTTCGGTTACCGAAATGGCATTGCGTGCATCCAGCAGGTTAAAGGTGTGTGAGGCCTTGAGCACCATTTCGTAGGCTGGTAATGGCAGGCCAGCCTCGATCATGCGATTGCTCTCACGCTCACAGGTATCAAACCATTGCAGCAGTGACTCGATATCGGCATGCTCAAAATTGTAGGCTGACATCTCTACTTCATTCTGGTGATAGACGTCGCGGTAGGTGAGTGGGCCATCGGGTCCTTCTGCCCACACCAGATCAAACACGCTTTCAACTTCCTGCAGGTACATGGCAATGCGCTCCAGCCCGTAGGTCAGTTCCCCGGTTACCGGCCGACTCTCCAGCCCGCCGACCTGCTGAAAATAGGTAAATTGCGAGATTTCCATGCCGTTTAGCCAGATCTCCCAGCCAAGCCCCCAGGCGCCCAGCGTCGGGGATTCCCAGTTGTCCTCGACGAAGCGGATATCGTGTACCAGCGGGTCAATCCCGAGTTCGCGCAGCGAGCCGAGATACAGCTCCTGGATATCCAGCGGCGACGGTTTCAGCACCACCTGGAACTGGTAGTAGTGCTGCAGGCGGTTCGGGTTTTCACCATAACGACCATCGGTTGGACGGCGCGATGGTTGCACATAGGCTGCCCGCCAGGGCTCTGGTCCGATGGCGCGCAGGAAGGTTGCCGGGTGAAAGGTGCCGGCGCCGACTTCCATATCGTAGGGCTGCAACAGCGCGCAACCCTGGCGGCTCCAGTAGTTCTGTAATGCAAGGATCAGGGCCTGAAATGTTTTGGGGGTATCTGACACGGTTTGTTTTTCGTATAGGTTGATGCGGATTGCAAGCCGTACAGTATAGCGTGCGGTGCTGACAATTTCCCCACACTGGCGCCCCGGGGTGCCTTTCCCGGGGCACTTGAGTGACATTTTGCAGTTCCCTGTGGTAAATGTAGATAACGGTACACAGATGTTGGCCTCAAGCGGTGGCGACGCGGGGTCGATTACTTTTCGTACCCTGGCGGAGGAACGGCATGGCAGAGCTCATTCTCGAACCGACACCCCAGGCCCAGTGGCAGGCACTGGTCCATGAAGCACAGTCAGCCTGCGACCGGCATCTGGATGAAGCGCTGGAAAGCTACCTGGTGTTTCTGCTGATGCGCTTTGCCAGCAAACCCCACTGTACGGCGCGTATTATGGCGGCTGATTATCTTGGTTCGCAGGCACTGCCCGCCGAGCAGCGCGCCGACCGCTTGCGCGAGGTTGGCGATCATTGCCTGCTGTTCTCCGGGATGTTTCCGCAGCTTGCCGAGCGCCGCCTGGTGCGTATCAGCTACTTCGTCAATATCGGCCGCGCCTCGTACCGGCAGCTGTCGGATGGGCTGGATCGTGGCTGGTCCTCGGTTTACAGTCACCTCTCCGAAGCTTTCATCGTGCTGGTGGATATTCTGCACGCGATGCGCGAACTTGACGGTGTTGCGGCGTTGACGCCGCTGCAGGCGATGGACTTCTGGCAGCAGACCGGCAGTCGTCGCTGCTACCGCCAGGTGTGCGCTGAAGGCCGTTGTATACCGCTGGTCGCCGCGACCGAAAAGCACTGAATCCCTGTGTTATCTATACTCAGCGTGCTGCGCTTGGGTTAGAATCCCGCCAATCCGGGTGCCGTCCGGGCAGGGTAGCGTGTCGTACCGGGTACATCCGGAGTTGACGCAATAGCCGCCGGGCCGCGCTAAAATCCATGTTCGCTGTTGTTCCCCTTATGTCTCAAAAACCCAAGGCTGTTGCGCTGATTTCAGGCGGACTCGATTCATTGCTGGCCGCGCGGGTTGTGATGGAGCAGGGCGTGCATGTCGAGGGTATCAACTTTTTTACCGGTTTCTGTGTCGAGGGACATACCCACGCGATACGCAAACAGGACCGTGCCAAACCGAAACGTAATAACGCCTTGTGGTCGGCCGAGCAGCTCGGCATCAAGCTGCACATCATCGATATTATCGAGGAATACAAGGATGTCGTTATTAACCCGAAACATGGCTACGGCGCGAATCTGAATCCCTGCCTGGATTGCAAGATCTTCATGGTCGAAAAGGCGCGCGAGTGGGTCGAGGAGCATGGATTCGATTTTATTATCACCGGCGAAGTGCTTGGCCAGCGGCCGATGTCGCAGCGCAAGGACACCATGCCGGTGGTTGCGCGTGATTCCGGTGCCAGGGATCGGCTGGTGCGACCCCTGTGTGCAAAAAACCTGCCTGTAACCATGCCCGAGATACGTGGCTGGCTGGATCGTGACAAGCTGTATGGTTTTAACGGGCGCTCACGCAAGCCACAAATGGCGCTGGCAGAAAAGTTCGGTTTTGAAGACTATGCACAACCGGCCGGCGGTTGCTGTTTTCTGACCGACAAGCAGTATGCCGTGAAGCTCGGTGACCTGTGGGCGACACGGGGTACGCGTGAATATGATCTGGATGACATTATGTTGCTGAAGGTGGGCAGACACCTGCGGCCGCGCCCGAATTTTAAAGTTATCGTCGGTCGTGAAGAAGGCGAAAATCGTTTTCTGGAAGGCTATAGAAAGCGTTTTGTGCACATGATCCCGAGAAGTCACAGCGGTCCTCTGGTATTGATTGACGGTGAGCTTGCAGCCGGGGATATTGAGCTGGCAGCGCGCCTCACGGCACGTTTCAGCCAGGGGCGTGACGCTGCACAGGTAACCATAGAAGTGAAACCCGTGGACGCTGATGCACACTGTCTTGACGTGCTACCGTTAACGGCAGATGAAATTCCTGCAGACTGGTATATATGAGCACAACAGTCGTTGATGCACGCAACCTGCTGTGCCCGATGCCGGTCATCCGTGCCCAGGATGCCGTGGTGAAGCTGCAACCGGGGGACACCGTGCAGGTGCTGTGTACTGATCCGGGCGTGGTCCATGATATTCCGGCCTGGTGCAGGATCCACGGACATGAAATCTTCAAGATTGATGAACAGGGGCACGAGATTGTCATTCATATTTGCGTTGGCACAGGTAACTGAACCATGAGCCATACACACCTGCCTGACCCGCTGGATACACGTTACCGGAAAATTCGCCTGGTAACCGTGGTGGGCGGGGTTGTTGACCTGTTGTTGGGCATTGCCAAGGTGCTTGTTGGTATTAGCGCTGGTTCGCAGGCGCTGGTGGCTGATGGCGTGCATTCCTTTTCCGACCTGGCGACCGATTTTCTGGTGCTGTTTGCCGCCAAGCATGCGCATCGCGAGGCCGATGATGAGCATCCCTACGGGCATGGCCGTATCGAGACCGTGGCCACGGTGATACTGGGTGTGGCGCTGGTGATAGTTGCGATTGGTATCAGTTACGATGCGGTGCGCCGCTTGCTGGAGCCGGACCTGCTATTGCATCCGGGGCCGCTGGCACTGGTAGTGGCGCTGGTGTCGGTTGCCTCGAAGGAAATTATCTATCAATACACCGCACGGGCAGCAAAACGGCTGCGCTCCAAGATGCTGCTTGCGAATGCCTGGCACAGTCGCAGTGATGCCATTTCCTCGATTGTTGTAGTGATCGGTGTGATCGGCACCATGGCCGGTTTTCCCTACCTCGACGCGCTGGCTGCGGTCGCGGTTGCCCTGATGATTGCAAAAATCGGCTGGGACCTGCTGTGGAAGAGTCTGCAGGAACTGATCGATACGGCACTGGGGCCGGCAGAGGTTGAAGAGATTCGTGAAACCATTATGTCGGTCAACGGTGTGCGTGCCTGCCACATGCTGCGTACCCGCCACAGCGGCAGTGATGTGCTGGCAGACGTGCACATACTTGTCGATCCTGCGCTGAGCGTTTCAGAGGGACACCAGATCGGCGAGGCGGTGAGGCACAGACTGATAGAGACGAATGAAGATGTTACCGATGTCACGGTGCATATTGACCCGGAAGACGATGAGCTGGCTTCTTCCTGTGACCACTTGCCGTTGCGTAATGAAGTTTTGCGGCGTCTCGGAGAGCAGTGGCAGGATATCGAGTTTGGCACCGAGATCGAGAAGGTGGTGCTGCACTACCTGGAT
>JAOUCV010000172.1 GCA_029859555.1 Gammaproteobacteria bacterium | reverse complement strand
TGCCTTGTACTCTTCCCCGCGTGACGACAGCACATGCTTTTCCCAGAGCAGACCCTGGGGGACCCCGCGCTTCATTATCTCATGCAGAAAACTGTCGTGGTTGCCAATGGTATAGAAAACATTGTCGGGAAATCGCAGCTTCATTCTGAAAATCAGGTCCATCATCAGTAACGAGCTTTGCATGTCCTCGAGACAGCCAGGATCCTCCGGATGTATGGCATCCCCAAGGATGATCAGTGCAGTTGTACCTTTCTCGATACCTTCAAGGATGGCCTTGTCACTGAGAATCGTGAGTAGATTATCAAGCCGTGCATGCAGATCACCAACGAGTACTGGCGTGACATTGTCCGCTAACTCGAGCATCCCGCCAGGATTGCCGAGTGCATCCTTGTAATGGCCGACCTCGTTCATGAGGAGGGCATTGACCTGTTCCAGGGTTGCGATTGCCTGCGGCGCTGGTAGTGGCTCAAGCGGTCCGCCGAATATTTCCAGAACCCTCATCAAGGCAGACCTGCGCCGTGCCGTAGTGATGGCAATTTCATGGCTATCGCCGGCCAATGAGACATAGGTGCCGAGTTCCGAAACCGGGTCCCTGAAGATCAGGCTGTCACCGCTGTGAGCAACTGAAAACTTGCGGCGAAATGCATCACGTGGTGAGCTGAACAGGTGTTCCTGATATTCAATCTTGCTGTCGAGTGTCAGCGTGCTGCCGGGTGACAGCCTTAGAAAGTGGGCGACACCGCTATGGCGTCGCTCCGGGTCGAACAGAATGAAGTCACAGGATGATTTGTACTCAGCAGCAGCGACGCCAGGGTCTGGCGACAGGATGAGCGTTTGCTTGCCCATCTCGATCCGGTATTCCTGATAGCCACTGAGCGGGATACGCAGTTCCCTGCCCGAGAGTCGAAGCTTTTGTGACTGATCGAGGATGACGGTTTCCGGGTCAGGATCAAAATAATCCCGAATATTTCTCCAAATAGGTTTTTTCGTCATGCTGGAGTGAACCGGTTTCACGATAGGGCTGCAGCTGGCCTTGATGTTGGGTGTACATAGTGTAGCAGATGACTCTCAGGATTTTTTAAATGCAAGCGATATCCGTCTGCGCTGTTTTAGCGTCGTAATATTGTCATCGGTAGCGGTAGTATTTTGGTGTTATGGGTTGTTACACTCGCGGCTGGCATAATTCCTGTCGTGTTGTTTTTCTTACCACTGCAAAGGACGTCTGACTGAAGTGCATCTGACAAGCAGTAGCAACAAGCTGACCCTATGGCTGTAAAATCCGATTATTTTTGCCATCAGTCCGGCGTTATCCCCTACCGGTTACGTAAAGGGAGTCTTGAAATCCTCCTGATTACGTCACGTAAAGAACGCTGCTGGATTATTCCCAAAGGCATCATCGAGCACGAATACAGTGCACGCAACTCGGCTGCCAAGGAAGCGCTGGAAGAGGCGGGCGTCAAGGGCTGTGTGCACAGGAAGCTACTGGGTGTCTATCGGAACAGGAAGTTGGGCAAGACCTGTACTGTCAAGGTCTATCCCATGCGAGTCACCCGGATTTACAAGGTCTGGGCAGAATCCGATCGTGAACGTGAATGGGTGTCGCTGAAGAAGGCACTTAAACGGGTCAGAAATGAGGAATTAAAGCGGGTAATAAAGAAATTGCCGGAAACCATCTGATCAGAACGGGAATTTTCAAATTACTCTTGCAGGCGGGAAGTGGCAGGTAAAGGTGCTGCCGCCGCCCACCGTGCTGATAATTTCCAGCTCTGCCTCGTGGTGCTCGAGTATATGTTTAACAATAGCCAATCCGAGGCCTGTTCCCCCCGTATCCCGTGAATGGCTGGAGTCGACACGATAAAGCCGCTCGGTCAGTCGGGGAATGTGACGGGCAGCAATGCCTTCGCCGGTGTCAGCAACACTGAGGTGAGCGCCGGCAGCGTCTACCTGCCACCGAACGCTGATTTCTGCCTGGTTCGGTGTATGCCTGATTGCATTGCTGACCAGGTTTGAAAACGCGGTACGGAGTTCCCTGGCATTACCACGCAATCCGTCTGGTGAACGAATATCGAGTTGCAGCACGTGTTGAGCCGGACCGCTCAGGGTGCGCGCCTCTTCGATAATCGTTGCAAGCAGTTCCGCTATCGGAACCTGTTCGTCAGCTGCTGATTGCTGCTGCGTCTCCAGGCGTGACAATGTCAGCAGGTCGGAGACCAGCTCGTTCATGCGAGCGGCCTGCTGAAGTATCAACCCGGTCGAGTGCTTTAATCTGGCTGCATCAGTTGTATCTGTATTCAGCAATTCAGCAAGTCCGTGTATGACAGTCAGCGGAGTGCGCAGTTCATGAGACACATTGGCGACAAAATCACGTCGTGCTATATCGAGGTAATACTGACGGGTTATATCGCGTGCCACCAGCATCAGCCGCCCGGCATCATGTTGCAGCCGGGCAATAAAAATCGACAGTATGATGGCCGGGTTTGACGGTGAAGTAATGACCTGCGGCAGGGTGAAGTGACCGCCATCCAGATATTCAGCGAGCATCGGGTCCGGTGCGAGCGTTGTCAGTAACCGCCCCTGTGAAGCGGGCCATTCAATTCCCAGCAGATTGCCGGCGGCGGGGTTGCACCAGTCGACCCGGCCAGACGGGTCCAGAATGACCACCCCGTCGGGCAATGAATTAACGGTATCCCTGAAGCGATCAAGCTGATTCGAGAGCTCACCGCTGCGGGTGTGCTGACTGACGTGCAGCTGCCGGATGGTATGGACGATGTCTTTCCAAAGTCCTGTGGGACGCGGCTGGCGAAAACCATCCTGTTCGAGCAAGTGCTTCAGGCCGGCCAGTTGGTACAGGTGCCAGCCGAGATAAACAAGCAGGCCGATTAACAGGCATGGCAGCAGTTGCCCGGTTAGCAGGCCGGCCAGGCCTGCGATGAGCGCTATTCCCAGAAACAGCAGGAGTTCTTCTCGCCAGTGTCTGGGCATGGAGAACATCATACTATTTGATAAAGATAAATATTATTGCCACGGAATTACACGGCAATACTTGTTATAAGGCATTTTTTCTTCCGTGTGCTTCCGTGGCTATTCAAAACAGAGTTTAAGTGGCATGAGGAAAGCCATGCCGTCATGTAGGGAGCCGGGCTCAATTGTGCGTGGAAAACCGGTAGCCGGCACCGCGAACAGTCTGGACCAGACGGTCATGTCCAGACGACTCCAGCGATTTACGCAGGCGGCGGATATGTACATCGATGGTGCGTTCCTCGACCCAGACGCTGCTTCCCCAGACGCGATCAATTAATTGTTCGCGGCTGTAAACCCGCTCCGGATGTGTCATAAAGAACAGCAGTAATTGATACTCCATGGGTGCCAGTTCCAGCGAATTTTTGTTGATGCTGACCCGGTGAGTTGCCGGGTCCAGACGCAGCGATCCAGCCTCCAGTATTTCCCCGCCGCTGTCCTGCCGGGTACGGCGCAGTACTGCCTTGATGCGTGCCAGTAGTTCGGAGATTGAAAAGGGTTTGCCGACATAATCATCTGCGCCGGCCTCCAGTGCGGCCACCTTGTCTTCCTCCTGGCCGCGCGCCGTCAGCATGATGATCGGAACTTGTTTGAAGCTGGCATTCCTTTGCAGTGACCGGGCAAACTCGAAACCCGATTGCCCGGGTAACATCCAGTCCAGCAGGACCAGGTCAGGTATCTGCCGGGCAATGGCTTGCCGGGCATCCATGGTGTTGCCGGCCTGCTGTACTTCGTAACCACCACTCGTCAACGCCAGACTGATCATCTCGCGAATAGCGGGGTCGTCGTCAACGATGAGGATGGTCAACATGGGAAGCCAGGTCTACCGGGATCAATTTAACCAGGGGGAATTCGGTGTGCAGATGGAAAATCATGGCGGTTACATAATCATACACAAACGGAGCGGCTGGGATGTCGCAAAGCCGGTCATCCAGAAGTGCTTGCCATTCGTCCAGGGTGCGAGGTAACAGCATGTTAAATATATATTTTGTATGAACATCCCGGTAACGTTTAACAGCTTTTTATCGCGGTGATGCCGGGCCCGTTATCCGTAGCGGCCCTCGATATAGTCAGCCGTTTCCTGTTTTTCGGGAGTAACGAACATGTCCTCGGTGGCTGTGTGTTCCACCACCTTGCCCATCAGCATGAAGATACATTCCTCACTGGCGCGTCGCGCCTGGGCCATGTTGTGAGTGACGATAAGAATGGTGTACTTGCCGCGTAATTCCCAGATCAGTTCCTCGACGGCTTCGGTACCCTTGGGGTCCAGTGCGGAGCAGGGTTCATCCATCAGCAGCAGTCCCGGTTTGACGGGCAGCAGCCGTGCAATACACAGTTTCTGTTGCTCTTCCAGCGACAGTTCTGTGGCCTTGCTGTTCAGCCGGTCCTTTACTTCATCCCATAGCAGTACCTGGCGAAGGGCGTCCTCGGCGATATCATCCTGTTCACTGCGTGCTGCGCGCTTGCCTTCCGAGTGCAGGTTGTGGCCGAACAGTACGTTATCGCGGATGGATATGGGTAGCGGGTTCGGCCGCTGGAAGACCATGCCGATCTGTTTTCTGACCTGCACCAGTTCCACGCCCGGCGCATAGATGTTGTTGCCAAATACGTTGATGTTGCCGTCGATACGCACATAACCGAGCCGCTCGTTGATGCGGTTGATGCTGCGCAGGAAGGTTGATTTGCCACAACCGGAAGGACCGATGAGTGATGTAATGATTCCCTGCCTGATGTCCAGGTCGATATCGAACAGTGCCTGGAATGTTCCATACCAGAGATTCAGCTTGCCGGTCTGAATGGCCAGATCCACCTGCTCGTTACCGATTGCCTTACTGCTTGTGTTCATAATTCAATCATCACAGGGTTGTTATCCGAATCGGCCTTCCACGTAATCCCGGGTGCGCCGGTCCTTGATCTCTCCGGTAAACAGGTCTTCGGTCTCACCAATCTCCACGCATTCGCCATTGAGGAAAAATGCGGTTCGACCAGCGAGCCGTCGTGCCTGCTGGACCAGGTTGGTGACCAGGATGATGGTCATTTCTTCCTTCAATTCCTTGAGCACATCCTCGATGCGCATGGTGGTGACCGGGTCGACAGCAATGGAGAATTCGTCAAGCATAAGCACCTCCGGTTCCTGGGAGAGTGCACGGGCAATAGTCAGTCGTTGCTGCTGGCCACCGGAGAGCAGGCTGCCAAGGGAATCGAGCCGGTCCTTGACCTCGTCCCAGAGTGCGGCACGGCCGAGGCAGCGCTCGACGATGATATCGAGGTCGGCCTTATTTTTTATGCCTG
>JAOUCV010000171.1 GCA_029859555.1 Gammaproteobacteria bacterium | reverse complement strand
GCACAGTACCCGCGGGGTTGATTTCAACAGCATCCAGCAAGGCGTCTCTCATGCGGCACAGTATGCCCGGATAGCATTGGGTTTGCCGCACTGTCGCCGTATACTGGCGGCATTTATCCGGACACCTACATGAACCATCGTCAAATACCGTTACTGTTGATCTGCCTGCTACTGGTCGCCTGTGGCCAGACCGGACCGTTGTACCTGCCTGAACCTGAACCGGAAGCAGCACCGGAACCTGAAACTGCGCCCGACGCAACCCCGGCAGAGGACACCTGAACCGCCTCACATGGATCATTTCCACTTAGAAAACAGCCATATGCAGGCCGAGCAGGCCGACCTTGCGGCAATAGCCGCAGAGTATGGCACACCCTGCTATGTGTACTCGCGCGCCACACTGGAACGCCACTGGCGCGTCTTTGACGAGGCGCTGGCCGGCCACCCGCATCTCATCTGCTATGCCGTCAAGGCAAACTCCAGCCTGGCTGTGCTACAGGTGCTGGCACGCCTCGGCTCCGGCTTTGATATTGTCTCCGAGGGCGAACTGGAGCGGGTACTGGCAGCCGGTGGCGAGCCCTCACGCATTGTGTTTTCCGGTGTCGGCAAGCAAACCGCTGAAATGCGCCGCGCACTGGCCGCCGGTATTCGCTGCTTCAATGTAGAGTCCGAACCCGAACTGCTGCGCCTGAATGAAGTCGCAGCGACAACCGGCAAGCGTGCGCCGGTGTCACTGCGCGTCAACCCCGATGTTGATGCCATGACGCACCCGTACATTTCCACCGGCCTGCGCGACAACAAGTTTGGCATCAGTGTCGATACGGCGCTCGATGTGTACCAGCTTGCCGCCGGGCTGCCGCATCTTGATGTTACTGGCATCGATTGCCACATAGGCTCGCAGCTCACCGAGACAACACCGTTCGTGGACGCCCTTGACCGGGTACTGGAACTGGTCGATCGCCTGCAGGCCGCCGGCATCACGCTGGCACACATCGATCTCGGAGGCGGGCTCGGCATACCCTACGAGCAGGGCGACCGGCCACCGTTGCCGGATGTCTATGCGCGTGCATTGCTGCAGCGCCTTGCCGACCGCCCCCAGGAACTGCTGCTGGAGCCGGGTCGCGCCATCGCCGGTAACGCCGGTATCCTGTTGACACGCGTGGAATTTCTGAAACATACCGAGCATAAAAACTTTGCCATCGTGGATGCGGCCATGAATGACCTGCAACGACCGGCGCTCTACGGCGCCTGGCACGACATCGTCCCGGTCGCCCCGCGCGACACACCCGCCAGCCGCTATGACATTGTTGGCCCAATTTGCGAAACCGGTGATTTTCTCGGCAAGGATCGTGATCTGTCACTCGCTGAAGGCGACCTGCTGGCAGTTCGTTCTGCCGGTGCCTATGGCTTTACCATGAGCTCCAACTACAACTCGCGTCCACGTGCGGCCGAGGTGATGGTGGATGGTGCAGAGGTACACGTGATTCGTGATCGCGAAAGCACGCAAGACCTTTACCGGCATGAACACCTGCTGCCGCGCTAGGAGCCTGTCGGACCATGACCCTCGAGTTCACCAAGATGCACGGCCTCGGTAACGACTTTGTTGTTATCGATGCGATCAACCAGTCGGTATTTCTGACAGCGGAGCAAATACAGCAGCTGGCAGACCGCCATCGGGGTATCGGTTTTGACCAGCTGCTGCTGGTAGAAGCGGCGACCACTGCGGCGGCTGATTTTCGTTATCGCATCTACAATGCCGATGGCGGCGAAGTCGGCCAGTGTGGCAACGGCGCCCGCTGCTTCATGCAGTTTGTGCATGAACATGGCCTCACCCGCAAAGACATACTACAGGTGGAAACCAGCGGTGGCCCGCTGCAACTGAGACGCGAAGCGGATGGACTGGTAAGCGTCGATATGGGTGTACCACGGCTGGAAGTCGCCGACATCCCGTTTGTCGCATCTGCTCGAGATACAAGCTATCTAATTGATGTGAATAATGTTTCTATGGAAATCTCGGCCCTTTCCATGGGTAATCCACACGCCGTGTTACTGGTCGATGCAATTGAGCAGGCCCCCGTCGCCGAGCTCGGCCCGTTACTGGAGGGCCATGTGCGCTTCCCGGAACGGGTCAATGTCGGCTTCATGGAGATTGTGGATGCCGACACTATCCGCTTGCGCGTCTATGAACGCGGCGCCGGGGAAACGCTGGCCTGCGGCAGCGGCGCCTGCGCTGCAGTGGTCGCCGGGCGCCTGCAGGGACGCCTCTCTGCGCGCGTCAAAGTACTCCTGAACGGCGGTGAACTTGTGGTAAGCTGGGACGGAGAAGGGCAGCCGGTGCTAATGACCGGGCCCGCCACCACGGTCTACCAGGGACGCATAGAACTATGACAAGCTCGCAACAAACACAATCGCCGGCACTGCCCCTGGAAGAAAAAAGCGTCGCTGATTATCTGCGCGACAACCCGGATTTTTTTCTGAACAATACCAGCCTGCTGGCAGCCCTGCAGGTACCACATGCCGTCGGCCCGGCAGTCTCGCTGGTTGAACACCAGGTGAAGGTATTGCGCGACCAGAACAGTCAGCTAAAACGCAAGTTGATGGACCTGGTGCACGTTGCACGCGACAATAATCGTCTCAATGAACGCATGCACCAGCTGACCCTCGGCCTGATTAATGCAACCTCGCTGGAAGCACTGCTGGATACACTGCGCGAAAACCTGCTGGTGGAATTCAAGGCCGACACTGTAACCCTGAGACTGGCCGGCCTGCCGGAAGCACGGGCACGCGAATGCGCAGTCGATATTTTCGATACGGATTCAAAAGAACTGAACCACTTCGAGGCCTTCCTGAAATCCTCACGCCCGCAGTGTGGCCGCTTCAAGCAGGAGCAGCTGCAGTACCTGTTTGGCGATCAGGCACAGGCGATTGAGTCGGTGGCACTGATCCCGCTGGGTCCTAAGGTATCACTCGGCCTGCTGGCCATTGGCAGCCGCGAAGCCAGCCGCTTCCATCCCGGCATGGGCACCCTGTTCCTGACCCATCTGGGTGAATTAACCGGCCTGCTGCTGGCTGATCACCTCGCCACGGATGCCCTGGCACCCGGCTGAACCCACCCTGGTGGAGCACACCACCCAACACTGGATAGACCGCTTTCTGCATCACCTGCAGACCGAGCGACGCCTCGCGGCCAACACCTGCAAACATTATCAACGCGACCTGGATGAACTGCATAACTGGTGCAAGGACGCCGGTATCAATGACTGGCGCGCACTCGATAGTCACCAGGTGCGCAAATACGCTGCCCAGGGCCACCGGCGCGGCCTCAGCGGACGCAGCATTCAACGCCGCCTGTCGGCGTTGCGCACTTTTTACAACTACCTGTTGCGAGAGCAACAGGTGTCACTCAACCCGGGACTGGATATTCGCGCCCCCAGGTCGGAACAACACCTTCCGGATACCCTCAATGTTGACGATATCGCCCGGCTATTGAACGTCGTCAGCAAGGACACGCTGGTGCTGCGCGACCTCGCCATGCTGGAGTTGCTGTATTCCTCCGGACTGCGCCTCGCGGAACTGGTTGCGTTGAACGAGGGCGATGTGGATTTCAATGAGCGGGTGGTACGGGTTACCGGCAAGGGCGCCAAGACACGGCTGTTGCCCGTGGGTGACAAGGCCATAGCCGCCTTGCAGGCATGGATGCAGGTGCGTACCCGGCAACTGCAGGGCACCGAGACCGCTATCTTTACCGGTCGCGGTGGCAAGCGCCTGAGTGCGCGCAGCGTGCAACAACGAGTCAAGGACTGGGCACGCCGCCAGGGCATTCCCGGCGACCTGCACCCGCATACCCTGCGACATTCCTTCGCCAGCCACATGCTGGAATCCAGCGGTGACCTGCGCGCGGTACAGGAACTGCTCGGCCACGCAGACATCAGTACCACCCAGATCTATACCCACCTCGACTTCCAGCACCTCGCACAGGTATACGACAGCGCCCATCCACGGGCACGCAAATCAAAATAGACCGGCAGCGGAGCAGCTCCCCGATTATGCGGTAAAAAAATCGCGGACACAGTGCGCTGTTGCAGACATGCAAACAAAACCCCTTTAAATTCAGCCTGATTGCCCCCATCGTATGGTGTACAATCGGACGCCCTTTTTTGTGGAGACAAGCGAGTGAAACAGTTTCGTGGCACGACTATCCTGTCAGTACGACGTGATAACGCCGTAGTCATCGGCGGCGATGGCCAGGTCACCATGGGCGATACTGTCATGAAGGGCAATGCCCGCAAGGTACGCCGACTCTACAATGACCGGGTAATCGCGGGCTTTGCCGGCGGTACTGCCGATGCCTTCACACTGTTCGAACTGTTCGAGGGCAAGCTGGAAGAACACAGCGGCCAGCTAACGCGCGCAGCCGTGGAACTGGCCAAGGACTGGCGCAGCAACAAAATGTTGCGCAACCTGGAAGCCCTGCTGGCGGTGGCTGACAAGGAGACCTCACTGATTATCAGCGGTAACGGTGATGTCATAGAACCGGAAAATTCGCTCATGGCAATCGGTTCCGGCGGTCCGTATGCGCAGGCCGCGGCACGTGCCTTGCTGGAAAACAGTCAGCTCGATGCACGCACCATTGTTGAGCAGTCGCTTGGTATAGCAGCCGATATCTGCATCTATACCAACCAACAGCGTACACTTGAAGAACTGACATTCTAACTATTGTAAAAAACACGAAAAATCATTTATCTGCTTGCTTAATTCGCTAACTACCCTTATTTGTTGACAACATGTCTGATATGACCCCAAGAGAAATCGTCCAGGAACTGGACAAACACATCATCGGCCAGGACGCCGCCAAGCGCGCTGTGGCGATTGCCTTGCGCAATCGCTGGCGCCGGATGCAGGTCGATGATGCGCTGCGCCCCGAGATCACCCCGAAGAACATCCTGATGATCGGACCGACCGGTGTCGGCAAGACCGAAATTGCGCGGCGCCTGGCACGGCTGGCGAATGCACCTTTTATCAAGGTAGAGGCCACCAAGTTTACCGAGGTCGGCTATGTAGGCCGTGACGTCGAATCCATCGTACGCGACCTGGCCGATGCGGCCATCAAACTGGCCCGCGAAACCGCCATGTCCAAGGTCGGTCACCGCGCGGAAGATGCCGCAGAAGACCGCATCCTGGATGCGCTGTTACCGTCGCCCACCAGCATGGCGCCGGATGATGACAGCAGCGCCGGCTCGGAGACCCGTCAGAAATTTCGCAAGCGCCTGCGTGAAGGCACACTGGATGACAAGGAAATAGAAATCGAGGTATCGGCAACACCCGTCGGGGTAGAAATC
>JAOUCV010000170.1 GCA_029859555.1 Gammaproteobacteria bacterium | reverse complement strand
TCCACCAGTTGCACCAGCTCAAGAATACGTTCATCGATATCCAGCAGTGACATGTGACAGCCGAAGCAGCCGCATAGCGAAGCCGTTGCTACGCGGATCTTATCGGTCATGATCATCTCCCTGTGCGTCGTTTTCATGCGCCGCGACATCGCCGACGATACTGACCGGTTGCTTGTCATACAGGCGTTCGCCGATGGGCTGCTCGTAACCGCGGTGTTTCGGCAGGATCGCGCCAACCGGGCAGACATGGGCAGCCTTGTCGGTGGCAGCGAAGTTGCTGTCGCCGAGTTTTCCGCTGGGTGAATTGATGACCAGGTGGCTACCGATGCCGCGACCGCTGATCGTGAACACCTGCTTGTTGTCAACTTCGTTGCTGGCACGCACGCACAACTCGCACAGAATGCAGCGATTAAAATCGATGGCAATCTCCGGGTGCGATGCGTCGACGGCGCGTTGCGGGAAAAAATGTGTGAAGCGGGGAGACAGCATGCCGGCGTGGTAGGCGACGGCCTGCAACTGACAGGCGCCGCTTTTTTCACAGCCCGGACAAACATGGTTACCTTCCACAAACAGCATCTGTAACAGGCTGCGACGCTCTGCAACAATGTCATCCGAGCTGTTTTCAACGTTGAGCCCGGCTGCTGCCGGTTGTGTGCAGGCAGATCTGCGGCGGCCATTGACGTCGACTATGCATACCCGGCAACTGCCATGCGGGGTAAATTCCGGGTTATGGCACAGGTGCGGTATGTAGGCGCCGGCGCGTAATGCGGCGTCCATGACGGTGTCTCCCGCGTTAAACGCAATGGCCACACCATCAAGCATGAAGGTATTTTTATCGCTCATTTGAAGGGCTCTATGTGGGCGCCGGCATCGTCACGGCCGCTAATGTCGCGTGCTTCCTGCAATGCCGCATCAAGGTCGAACGCCGGTTCATAACTGCTATGGGCCAGCCGTTTTTCAACCAGTTGCGGAAAATGTCTTAGCAGGTCAAGTACCGGGTTGGGCGCGGTGCTGCCGAGTCCGCAGTGGCTGGTGTCCTGCATGAGCGCGCCGATTGTTTCAATTTCGCCGAGGTCATGCCGGGTGGCATGGCCATGAACCAGCTTGTCTACCAGGTCCTTTAGCAGTGCGCCGCCGACCCGACAGGGTGTGCACAGGCCGCAGCTTTCATGGGCAAAGAAATGTGTAAAGTTCTGCACCATCTCGAGCAGGTCCCTGTCGTTATTGAAGACCATGAAGGAGCCGGCAGTCGCGACATCCTCAAACGCAATACGGCGATCGATCTCTGTTATCGGCAAGGTTATCCCTGCAGCACCGGCTACCTGGACTGCCTGTGTGTTCTCTGCGCCGCAGTCAGCAAGAATCTGCCTGATAGTCACGCCAAAAGGATATTCATAAACACCGGGTCGTTTGCAGTCGCCACTGATACTGAGCAGCTTGCTGCCGGGTGAGTCTGCTGTGCCGCTGCTGCGAAACCAGTCGGCTCCGAGTACCGCTATCTTTGCGGCAGCCATAAAGGTTTCGACATTATTAATAACTGTCGGCTTGTTCAGGTAGCCAATTGTCGTGGGGAATGGCGGGCGCTTGCGCGGGATGCCGCGTTTACCTTCCAGTGACTCGATCAGTGAGGATTCCTCGCCGCAGATGTAGGCGCCCGCGCCGAGGTGGATGTCGATATCGAAGTCAAAACCCTGCTTGCCGAGAATATTCCGCCCGAGCAGCCCGTTATCGCGGCGCTGCTGTAATACTTGCTGCAATGGTTCGAGCAGGAAACGGTACTCACCGCGCAGGTACAGTAAACCATGTTGTGCGCCGATGATGCCGGCGCACAGGGTCATGCCTTCAAACACGCTGTCGGCATAGCTGTTCATCAATACCCGGTCCTTGAAAGTGCCGGGCTCGCCCTCATCAGCGTTGCAGACAACATATCGGCAGTCGGCTTCTGCCTGCTTGCAGCGGCGCCATTTTATGCCGGTGCCAAAGCCGGCACCACCGAGACCCTGCAGTCCGGAATCTTCAATGGTTTCGAGCAGCGTGGTTTCACCATAGTCAAGCAGGGCGTGCAAGGCGCTGCCGTCCGGCGAGAGGTCTGCGGTTTGCTTCGAGAGTAGCTGGTCACGCCGCTGGATGTTGTCTTCGACCAGGAAAAAGGCTTGCGGCCACTCTGTTACCTCGACTTCTGACTCGACCAGGTCTGCGATTTGCCCGATGCGACTGTTGTCCAGTCGACTCACGACCCGGCCATTTACCAGTAGTGCCGGACCCTGCTCGCAGATGCCGGTGCAGGAGGTGGTGTCAATGGTGACGCGCAGGTCATCCCGTGGTATGCCGGGTTCAGCGCCGAGCCGCTTGCAGAGTTGCGCCAGCAGATTGCGCGAGCCAAGCATTTGGTCGGTGATGTTGTCGCTGAACAGGATGTCGTACTGCCCGCGAGGCTGTTCATGCAGGAATGCATAGAACTCGATGACGCCGCGAACCTCGGCAGCGGATATTTGCAGTGCCCCGGCGAGCTGGCTGATAGCCGCAGCGGGAATGCAGTTGAGTTGATGCTGGATCTGGCACAGGTATTGCAAAAGGTCCACACGTTGTACTCTGCGAGTCGCGCCCGCAGGTGCAATGATCGCTCCGACAACTTCATCTGGTGACACGCAGCAGACCCCCCCGGTGATATCTAACTGCCTATTTAACTCCTTCCGAAAACAGCTTTAGTTGATCAGGATCAACAAAGGCTCTGAAAAGTGCACGCCGGCGTTGACGCGATCCCGGTGGTGTGATTGCCAGTGTGGCGGGCGCGTTGGCAGCGCTTAACTGATCGAGTATTCCGCTGTCAGGCGATAGCAGTCACCGGCCGCTATTGTCACCGTCTCCGGACCGGCATTGGCCGTCTCCACACAGAGCATGTGCAGGTAATCGTCGTCATCAAGATCAGCCATGGAGGCGGCAATCTCGACCCAGGGGTTCCATACCACGGTGGTGCTGCAACCACCGGATGCAATTGTTATTTTACGTTCCAGCGCGGCATCATCGATGCTCAGCTCGCCGCTGGTATCGGTGTAGATGCGATCCACCTCGCTACTGATTGTCAGCGGCCCTGACTGCGTCTTGCGGGCGGAGTCACTGGCCTTGTCGAGGTAATTAATACCGTCCAGTCCGAGCACGCTGGCCCGGGTGATATCGCCAACCCGGAAGTAGCTGTGCAACGCCTGGCTGATGGTGATGCTGTCGTTGCCGGTATTGTGCGTGACCAGCTCAACCCTGAGGGTATCACCGACGGTGATCTCTATATCGAGCCGGAACGGGTGTGGCCAGAGTGCACGTGTTGCCTCGTTGTCTGTGATGCTTAGTATGATTTTTGTGGAACCATCCGCGAGTGACTCGCTGCCGCTTACCTGCCATTGGCGGTTGCGGACAAAGCCGTGTGCCGGTCTTCCCCGGTTTTCAGGGTCCGGGCCAAACCATGGCCAGCAAACCGGGATGCCGCCCTTGATAGCCTTGCCTTGCTGGTAATATGCCTTGTCGCTGACAAACAGCAGATCCTCCTGCTGGTCTTTTGGCCGATACGAGAGCAGCTGGCCTGAATAGGTTGAGACGGTGGCATGGGCCCTGGCATTGTTGATTTCGGCATAGACAAATCCATGCTCTATCTCGATAAACTGCAGTTCGCCGTCAATTTCGTATTGGCTCAATTCGTCAAAATTCATGGTTGCCTCTGTGCAGGATAGGGTTTGCATAAGTTACACTATTTTCGATTTTCTTTTGTATGAAAAGCAGCTTGTGCCAGCCCCGACCCGGCTGTCAGCTCACCCGGTCAGGTTTTACTGGCAACTTTGATAGTGTACTCAACCGCATTTTCCAAATATCATATGCGCCCTCACGGGGTTTGCCCCGGACTATCCATTCCCAGAGATCCGTACTATGTCAGATTCAACCATCATCTATACCGTAACCGATGAAGCGCCCGCGCTGGCCACGTATTCTTTTTTACCCATGGTGCAGGCATTCACAGCGGCCGCCGGTGTCAATGTGGAAACCCGTGATATCTCCCTGTCTGGCAGGATTATTGCCAATTTCCCGGAGCAGCTGACAGCTGCTCAGCAACAGGGTGACGCGCTGGCGGAACTCGGCGAGCTGGCGAAGACGCCGGCAGCGAATATTATCAAGTTGCCCAATATCAGTGCATCGATTCCACAGCTGCTGGCGGCTATCAGGGAATTGCAGGCGCAGGGCTATGACATCCCGGACTACCCTGAAGAACCTGCCGGTGAGGCTGAGGCGGCGATCAAGGCGCGTTATGCGAAGGTACTCGGCAGTGCGGTTAACCCGGTGTTGCGTGAAGGCAATTCGGACCGCCGTGTGGCCGCGCCGGTGAAGGAGTATGCAAAGGCGCACCCGCACTCCATGGGTGCATGGTCGGCTGATTCGAAATCACATGTGAGTTCCATGCAGGACGGCGATTTTTATTCCAGTGAACAGTCGGCGGTGATGCGTGCGGCGGGTGATGTAAAAATCACCCTGATAACAGCTGCTGGCCAGCAGCAGGTGTTGCGCGAGGCGGTAGCTGTTCAGGAAGGGGAGGTGATCGATGCCACGGTGATGCGCTGTGGCAAGCTGTGTGAATTCTTTGAGCAGGCAATGCAGGATGCAAAAGCGGAGGGTGTGTTGCTGTCATTACATATGAAAGCAACCATGATGAAGATTTCCGATCCGATTATTTTCGGTCATGCGGTGAATGTGTATTACAAGACTGTTTTCGACAGGCATGCAGCAACTTTCGAGCGCCTGGGTGTGGATACCCGAAACGGCATCGGTGATGTATATGCAAGGATTTCCAGTCTGCCGGACGCAGAGCGCCAGCAGATCGAGGCCGATTTGCAGGCGGTTTATGCGCAGCGTCCGCAGTTGGCGATGGTGGACTCGGACAAGGGTATTACCAACCTGCATGTACCCAGTAACGTCATCGTGGACGCCTCGATGCCGGCAATGATCCGCTCCTCCGGCAAGATGTGGGGCCCGGATGGCAAGTTGCATGATAGCAAGGCAATGATTCCTGATCGCAACTATGCCGGCATCTACCAGGCCGTGATCGAGGATTGCAGGCAGCAGGGTGCTTTTGATGTCACCACCATGGGCAGCGTCAGTAATGTTGGCCTGATGGCACAGAAAGCGGAAGAGTATGGCTCGCATGACAAGACCTTCGAAATCCCGGCAGCGGGGTGTGTACGCGTCACGGACAGCAGCGGTCATACGCTGCTGGAGCATACGGTAGCGCCGGGTGATATCTGGCGCATGTGCCAGACCCGTGACCTGCCAATTCGCGACTGGGTCAAGCTGGCCGTCAACCGTGCCCGCCTAACCGGGCAGCCG
>JAOUCV010000169.1 GCA_029859555.1 Gammaproteobacteria bacterium | reverse complement strand
GTGTAAGTCGAATTATCGCAGAGCTGAAGAGAGAGCATATACTCGAACCTCTGGAAAATGAGGTCTACAAATATGACAGGAGGGCGTTACAGAAGTACATTTCCAGTTAATACGTACTTCCATGAGTATATGCCGTTACAGTTTATAAGACCTGGCATCAATCGCATAAATTATTTTTCTACTTTATGCTCCAATACAACCCTATACATGCGCAACACCCCTGTATCCACCTGGTAATTTAATGCCTCGACGGCCCTGTTCTCCAGAGTATTCGTCCACTTTTTCCGGTTGCGTACCGAAAGCATATCCCACGTATCTCGAAAGAATCCACTGACTCCCCTCGCGCTCACTGATTGAAATCACCCTCCATGTAAGACATTGAATGATTCCGCTCCAGATCGAACGCTGGCTAGCCAGTAGCCACTCGAAAGATGTATAAATTTCCATTTATCGCTGGTCCCGTTTATGTGAGCCGGAAATAGAGGAGTGCGTTTGCCATTTCGCCGATTTCAGGATATTTTGCTACATAAATTTGCGTCAAACCTGTAAATGAATAACAGGATGTGAGGTCGCGTTATTCAACTGTTATACCCAAGAGGAGAATTGAGTGACAGAAAACAGCAAAGTAAGTGCGGTGGTACTGGGAGTATTTATTTTCCTTGGCCTGGCCACGCTCGGTTACCTACTGGGTAGTGCTGCAATAAAGTTCAAGGAATATGAACGTACTGTTACAGTCAAAGGGTTGTCCGAGAGGGAATACGAAGCCGACATCGTAATATGGCCAATTCAATTTACTGAGGCTAGCAATAATCTTGGGGAGTTATATGGCTCAATTGAACGCAGCACGGAAAAAATACGGGTATTTCTCGAGGAGAATGGAATCAGCCAGGAGGAAATCACATTTTCGATTCCATCAATAACGGACAAATCCGCACAACAATATGGAAATCAGGCGAAAGCAGAATTTCGATACACTGCGATTCAAACAGTAACGGTTTACTCAAAAAGCATTAAACCCGTTAGAACTGTAATGGGTATATTGTCTGAGCTAGGAAAACAAGGAATCGTTTTTTCTGGAGGAAATTACCAATCAACAACCGAATATCTTTTTACAAGGCTAAACGAAGCCAAGCCGGAAATGATTGAGGAGGCCACGAGAAAGGCAAGAGAGGTAGCTGAAAAATTCGCATCTGATTCCAAGAGTACACTGGGAAAAATCAGAAAAGCTTCGCAGGGACAGTTTAGTATTAATGCGCGGGATAAAAATAACCCGCATATCAAGAAAGTAAGGGTTGTGTCTACTGTGGAATATTATTTGTCAGACTAGTGTGTCATACGGTTCATTCAGAGAGTAAAAGGGCTCTGACCCCTTTTCCCCTTTTAGCCATTGCCTGTACAGTAAGGAAATTTTGCAGCCGGAATGGAATCTGTTGACAGGCAAATGGCAGACCGATTACTGATGCCGGTTGCCACATACTGCATTTCTAGTGTTTCCGGGATATTTCTGAATCCGCCGGGTAGCGGATTCGGAAGGGCTAAGATCACTGTAACCCTTTGAAAATATGGTAGCTACGGGTGGACTTGAACCACCGACCCCAGCATTATGAATGCTGTGCTCTAACCAGCTGAGCTACGTAGCCAAAAAGGAGCGATAGGGTACCTGAAAACGGTATGCCGCGACAAGTTCCCTTGTGTTTCAGATGGATGCGGGGCAATTCCGGCCAGAAATCCGCTGCAGCCGTCCCGAATCTCGCTAGACATTGAAACGAAAATGCATCACATCACCATCCTGGACGATGTAATCCTTGCCTTCCAGGCGCAGTTTACCGGCCTCTTTTGCGCCACTCTCGCCATTGAAATTGATGAAGTCGTCATAGGCGGTTACTTCAGCACGGATGAAGCCCTTCTCAAAATCGGTGTGGATTTCAGCGGCCGCCCGGGGTGCAGTCGCACCGACTTTTGTGGTCCAGGCGCGCACTTCCTTCACACCGGCAGTAAAATAGGTTTGTAATCCCAACAGCTTGTAACCGGCGCGGATCACACGGTTCAGGCCAGGTTCCTCAAAACCCAGTTCCTTCAGGTATTCGTCGCGTTCATCAGCATCCAGTTCAACCAGCTCTGCTTCAATGGCCGCACACACCGCAACCAGCTGGGCGCCCTCTTCTTTTGCGCGAGCAGCAACCTTGTCGAGGTAGGGATTATTCTCGAAACCGTTTTCACTGACATTGGCCACATACATCACCGGCTTTGCTGTCAGTAAGTGCAGATCGTGAATCAATGCCTGCTGGTCTTCATCCAGGTCCAGGTTCACCACCGAACCGCCCGCATCGAGTTGCTCGCGCACCTTCTCCAGTACAGCCAGTATTGCCTTCGCATCCTTGTCGCCACTCTTGGCAACCTTGCTGGCACGATGAATCCTTTTCTCCACTGACTCCAGATCAGCAAGACCAAGTTCGATGTTAATGACTTCAATGTCACGCAGGGGGTCAACGTTGCCAGATACATGCACTACGTTGTCATCATCAAAGCAGCGCACCACCATGCAGATGGCATCGGTCTCGCGGATGTTGGCGAGAAACTTGTTGCCCAGTCCCTCGCCCTTGGACGCGCCCTCCACCAGTCCGGCGATATCGACGAACTCCATAGTCGTATTGAGTATCTTCTGCGGCTTGACGATTGCAGCCAGTTGGTCGAGTCGTGGATCCGGTACGGGCACGATACCAACATTCGGATCAATGGTGCAGAACGGATAATTCTCCGCCTGTATACCTGCCTCGGTCAGCGCGTTGAACAGGGTGGATTTTCCGACGTTGGGCAGACCAACGATGCCACATGTAATACTCATTTGCTTGTTACCATCGGGTTTTCGGGAAGCACAACCGGCGTTATTTTACGGTGTGCAATTCTTTCATCGCCGCTTCGATATTGCCGGCAACAAGATCCGGCATTACCTTCATGGCTGCATTGATTGCCTGATCGATCAACAGGCGATCGTCACGGGACGGCGCCTTCAATACATAGGCCACCACGTCATCACGATCACCCGGATGACCGATACCAACACGCAAGCGCAGGAAATCCTTGCCGCCCAGGTGCGGAATCAGGTCACGCAAGCCATTGTGACCGCCATGACCACCGCCTTTCTTGAGCTTGATAGTACCGACCGGCAGGTCCAGGTCATCATGCACGATTAGAACCTCGCCGCGCGGGATTCTATAGAACCCGGCCAGCGACGCCACCGGCATACCACTGCAGTTCATGAAGTCCATGGGTTTCTGCAGGCGCAAATCATTACCCGCCATGGAACAACGGGCAACCTCGCTTTTGTATTTACTCTCGGACTTGAACTGCGTATTGCACTGGCGCGCAATCTCATCAACGAACCAGAACCCGGCGTTATGCCGGGTCTGTTCGTATTTTGATCCGGGATTACCCAGCCCGGCGACCAGCCGTATCGCAGTCAACGATCAACAACCGCCTAGCTGTCTTCGCCTTCACCGTCAGCCTTGCTCTCTTCGCCGCCTTCAACAGCACCCTCGTCAACCGGCGCTATATCTTCCTCGACTTCAGCTCGCTTGGCATGGATCGAAACCACAGCCAGGTCATTCTCACGCACCAGGTCTGACAAGGTCACGCCTTCGGGCACCTTCATGTCTGACAGATGTTTCACGTCACCCACTTCCATCTCGGAAATATCAATTTCCAGATACTCGGGTAAATCCTTCGGCAAACACTCAATAGCGACTTCCGTCAGATCATGGGAAACCAGTCCGCCAGCCTTCACGGCAGCCGAAGTATCTTCACCGACAACGTGTACAGGCGACTGCGTCTTGAGTTTTTCTGCTGCGTTAATTCGTTGCAGATCCATGTGCATAATCACCGGGCGACTCGGGTGACGCTGCAAATCACGCAGAATGGCGCTGGTTTCAGTGCCACCGGACTTGATTGTCAGGATGTGCGAGTAAAACGCCTCGTGCGCCAGGTTGCGCAACACCTCGTTGTGAGACAGCATCAGTGACTCGGGATCTTTTCCGCCACCGTACATTATGGCAGGGACCTTGCCCGCATGACGCAGGCGGCGGCTCGCACCCTTACCTGTGTCAGTACGTGGTTCTGCATTCAATTCAAAACTAATAGCCATGTTACTTCTCCATAAAATTGCACCTTGCGGTGTCGATCACGTTTTCCCCGCGACCAGGGAAAACAACAAGCAGGCATAACGTCATGCCCGCAAAAACAGTGTCAGTCCATGTACAGCGAACTGACTGATTCTTCATTGCTGATACGGCGCATGGTCTCGGCCAGCATCGTGGCAATACTCAACTGACGTATCTTGTTACAAGCCTGCGCATTCTCGCGTAACGGGATGGTGTCAGTGACAACCAGTTCGTCCAGTTCCGAGCCGGCGATATTTTCCACAGCCGCACCAGATAACACCGGGTGTGTGCAGTAGGACACCACGCGGGAGGCACCCTGCTCTTTCAGGGCCAACGCTGCCAGGCACAGGGTGCCGGCGGTATCGACCAGGTCATCCACCAGGATGCAGGTGCGTCCCTCCACTTCACCAATAATATTCATGACCCGCGCCTCGTTCGGCCGCGGCCGGCGCTTGTCGATAATCGCCAGGTCTGCATCATCGAGTCGCTTGGCAAGAGCCCGCGCCCTGACCACACCGCCGACATCAGGCGACACAACCACGATATCCGGGTACTTTTGTTTCCAGACATCGCCCAGCAAGATCGGCGATGCATAAACATTGTCGACCGGGATATCAAAGAATCCCTGTATCTGGTCGGCGTGCAGGTCGACCGTTAATACCCGGTCGGCCTTTACATTGCCAATCATCCGCGCAACCACCTTGGCGGTAATCGGCACACGTACCGAGCGCGGCCGGCGATCCTGGCGCGCATAACCAAAGTAAGGCACCACCGCGGTAATACGCTGTGCCGAAGCACGCCGCACCGCATCGATCATCACCAGCAATTCCATCAGGTTGTCATTGGTGGGCGCACAGGTTGGCTGCAAAATAAAAACATCCTTGCCACGGACGTTTTCCATGATCTCCACCTGCACCTCACCGTCGCTGAAGCTACCGACATTGGCCTGGCCAAGGTTCAGTCGCAGATGACGCACAATATCCTTCGCCAGTTGCGGATTCGCATTACCGGTGAACACCATTATCTGGCTGTCTGAATCAGATGCGGGCATACCATTCATATTCGTTTAATCACTTGTCTCAACGCCTGCGGCGATGTTTAGCTGTGGCCGGGACGGCAGGATTATTCGTCGCTGCGCGCCTCACCCCTGCGGGGCCGTCGTCGCTGCGCGACAACGTTCAAGTACGCTACGCGTACTTGTCGAACCTT
>JAOUCV010000168.1 GCA_029859555.1 Gammaproteobacteria bacterium | reverse complement strand
ATCGGGCAACGCATCAATGGCCTCGGCAATCGCACCCTGAATCTCGTCCTTCTGCAGCAAGCGCTCCGGCGTTGCATATTCCTTGAGACCGGTGGCACCCTCATATTGTTCCGCATCCTGCGCATCTATATCACTGCGTGGCGGTCGCCGGCCACTGGCGACCAGATAGTTCTTTGCCGTATTGATCGCAATCCGGTAAAGCCAGGTATAAAACGCACTGTCGCCCCGGAATCGGCCAATCGCCCGATAAGCCTTGATGAAGGCCTCCTGCGCCACATCCCTGGCCTCATCCGAGTCATGCACGTAGCGATTAACTAACTGTATGATTTTATTCTGGTATTTTAGTACCAGAACATCAAACGCCTGCTTGTCACCCCGTTGTACCTGCTCTACCAGCGTTTGATCAATACTTCGTTCGCCCATCCGGGCTGTCTCCTTTCAACCCGACACTACCCTGATAGACGTTAGGCGCCCGGAATAGTTCAGTGTTAATGTATGCAAATCAGCTATTTCCTGTAGAAGCGAGTAACACGATCATAGCCACCATATTACACTTCTGCCGGATTGGTTCCTGATATAAACAATACCGCACCCAGACAGGACCCGTTAACCCGCTATGGTAGCCGCAAACAGTTTTGATGTCCTTATCATTGGCAGCGGCGCGGCCGGATTAAGTCTCGCGCTGCGCCTGCCGTCGCATTTAAGCGTCGCTATCCTTGCCAAGAGCAGCCTCGATGAAGGCTGTACCCTGTATGCCCAGGGAGGTATCTCCGCGGTTACACAGGCTCCGGACACCTTTGAATCACACATCGCCGACACCCTGGACGCCGGCGCCAGCCTGAATAATCCGGAGACGGTACGTTTCACCATTGAGCGCGCACCCGAGGTAATCCAGTGGCTGGTCGACCTTGGTGTGCCGTTTACCCGGACCAAAGACGAGTTTCATCTGACCCAGGAGGGCGGCCACTCCACCCGCCGGGTGTTGCATGCCGCCGATGCCACCGGCCGCGTCATGGAAACGACCCTGCTGGACGAGGCGCGCAAACGCAGCAATATCAATCTGATGGAACACTATATTGCCATCGACCTGATTACCGGCAGCAAACTGGGACTGGAGCACAATCGCTGTCTGGGTGCCTACATTCTCAACCGCAACGAGCAACGCATACTCGCCTGCAGCGCCCGCAACGTGGTACTGGCCACCGGTGGCGCCAGCAAGGTGTATCTCTACACCAGCAACCCGGACACCAACACCGGTGACGGCATTGCCATGGCATGGCGTGCCGGCTGCCGGGTCGCCAATATGGAATTCAACCAGTTTCACCCCACCTGCCTGTACCACCCCAAGGCAAAATCATTCCTGGTGACAGAAGCCGTACGCGGTGAAGGCGGTCGCCTCCTGTTATCGGACGGCACCCCCTTTATGGAACGCTTTGATGATCGCGGCGATCTCGCTCCGCGTGATATCGTGGCACGCGCCATCGACCATGAGATGAAACGCCTCGGTGAAGAATTCGTACTGCTGGACATTAGTCACAAACCTGCGCCGTTTATCAAGGAACACTTCCCGACCGTCTATACGCGTTGCCGTGAACTCGGTTACGACATGACGCTGGAACCGATACCCGTGGTCCCGGCGGCGCATTACACCTGCGGCGGCGTCATGACGGACCTGCATGGCCAGACCGATATCGCCGGGTTGTACGCCATCGGCGAGGTTGCCTGCACCGGCATGCACGGTGCCAACCGTATGGCCAGCAACTCGTTACTGGAGTGCCTGGTGTTTGCCCGCGCCGCCAGCGAACACATAACCGCAACGCTGGCCGACACACCGGAACCTGTTGCCCTGCCACCCTGGGATGAGTCCCGGGTACGTGACTCGGATGAGGAAGTGGTTGTCAGCCATAACTGGGATGAACTACGGCGCTGTATGTGGAACTACGTAGGCATCGTCAGGACAGACAAGCGCCTGCAACGCGCATGGCGTCGCGTCGACCTGCTGCAGCAGGAAATCCAGGAGTATTACAGCAACTTCACCGTGTCCAATGATTTACTGGAACTGCGTAACCTCGCGGAGGTGGCTGCACTAATCATCCGCTCCGCACAACAACGCAAGGAAAGTCGCGGCCTGCATTTCACTCTGGATTATCCCGAGACCGATAACAGCAAACCGCCAACCGACACCATCCTCACACCCGGCAATCAGCAGCCGGTCAAGCTAGCCGTGTAACCGGCTATTCGACCAGTTCATCGCCTCGCCTTTGTGCCCGGCGCTTGACCGGGTGCTCCGTGACAGGCCCGGGGAGCGCAAAGCGAGTTGCTTGCAAGCCACTATCAGGAATTCTGAATCAGACAATCTCGAAACGACTGAAACCATGCTCATGCGAGCACTGTTCGCATTCCACTTTACTCACCAGCGCCTGTGACGGCCCCTCCCACAACCACTGTTGCAGCAGCTCCAGCGCAGCCTGTGGGCCACACGCAGTTACCACCACCCGGCCATCCCGCATATTACTGACCTCACCTGTAAGACCCAGCGCCTGTGCCTGCTCTCGTGTCGACACCCTGAAGAACACACCTTGCACACGACCGGAGACATAAAAACGGGAACAGGCCATGCCGCGGGTTTTACTGTGCGTTAGTATCCGGTTTCTGCAACGCACCCGTCAGGCCAATGCCTTGCTGCTGTTTGCGCGCAATGTATTTTTCGAGCGCCGCGCGTGTCACCGGACCTTCCTGGCGCGCCAGGCGCTCACCCTCGGGAGAAATGATGTACGAAGTAGGCAGCCCCAGCACCGGGCCAAGTTCGGTTAAAGGCCGCGGATCCATTTGCATCACCGGGTAGGACATCATGTGACTCTCGACAAACTCCTGCAGGTACTCCATGTTGACTTCTTCATAGCTGATACCCAGCACCACAACGCTGTCACGATTGTCTTCATAGAATCCTACCAGGTCAGGAATCTCCTCCAGGCAAGGCGGACACCAGGTTGCCCAGTAATTGACAATCACCCACTTGCCGCGAAAATCCGACAAAGACACCGGCTTGCCATCCAGATCCTTGAGGGTGAAATCGACTTTTTCAGCCGCTACTGGTAATGCCGTCAGCAATGCCAGCAGAAATATCAATGAACGCATTATTTACTCCTTTCTGATTTGGGAGAGATTATACTCTCCCCGACAATTTCTGCAGTCGCACCGCAGCTGGCTGCCACCACAGCAGCAGAACAGCTACAATTAGGACTGACGCCATCACAAACGGTTCCCTGACAAGGCCCTGCATGAGCACCATTAGCAAAGACGATTTCATCACCAGTATCTGCGACGCCCTGCAGTATATTTCCTATTATCACCCGCAGGACTTCATCCGGGCCCTGCATGGCGCCTACCAGCGTGAGCAGTCCCCGGCAGCCAGGGATGCCATGGCACAAATACTGATCAATTCCCGCATGTGCGCCGAAGGCCACCGCCCGATCTGCCAGGATACCGGCATCGTCAACGTATTCCTTAAAGTCGGAATGGAGGTTAACTGGGATACCGACAGCAGCATTGATGACATGGTCAATGCCGCCGTGCGCCGTGCCTACCTGGACGCCGGTAATCCGCTGCGCGGTTCCATGGTAAGTGATCCGGCCGGTGAACGTCGCAACACCGGTGACAACACACCCGCCGTGATTCACAAGGACATCGTTCCCGGTAACAAGGTTGAAATCACTGTCGCGGCGAAAGGCGGTGGTTCTGAAAACAAGTCACGCTTCGCCATCCTCAACCCGAGCGACGACATTGTCGAGTGGGTACTGCAACAGGTGCCGACCATGGGCGCCGGCTGGTGTCCGCCCGGTATCCTCGGCATTGGCATCGGTGGTACTGCGGAAAAGGCCATGCTGCTGGCAAAAGAGGCCATTCTTGAGCCTCTCGACATGCATGAACTGCAGGCACGCCGGCCGCAAAACAAGTTGGAAGAAATGCGCCTTGAACTGTTTGAGAAAGTAAACGCACTTGGCATCGGTGCACAGGGTCTCGGTGGATTGACGACGGTGCTGGATATAAAAATCAAGGACTATCCCGCGCACGCCGCTTCC
This sequence comes from Gammaproteobacteria bacterium, assembly GCA_029859555.1. GTDB lineage: Bacteria > Pseudomonadota > Gammaproteobacteria > UBA9214 > UBA9214 > UBA9214. The sequence goes on along the minus strand of JAOUCV010000168.1, from coordinate 1,328 downwards.
AAGCCGGTCGCCCTGATACCCAACTGTGCCGCGACCCGGCACCTGCATTTCACCCTTGACGGCAGCGGCCCGGTTCATCTGCTACCCCCGCGCCTCGAGGACTGGCCGGAAATTACCCGCGAGGCCAGCGCCAATACCCGCCGGATACAACTCGATGAGATTGATCCGGCCATCGAACTCGACTGGAAACCCGGCGACACCCTGCTACTCAGCGGCAAAATCCTCACCGGCCGCGACGCCGCACACAAACGCATCATCGACTGCCTCGAACGCGGCGAACCGTTACCCAACGGGCTGGATTTCAGAGGCCGTTTCATTTACTACGTCGGTCCGGTCGACCCGGTGGGTGACGAAGTAGTTGGACCGGCCGGCCCAACTACCGCAACCCGCATGGACAAGTTCACCGATGCGCTGCTTGAAAAAACCGGTCTGCTCGGCATGATTGGCAAGGCTGAACGCGGCCCCGGGGCCATCGCATCGATAGCACGGCACAAGGCCGTATACCTGGTCGCCACCGGTGGTGCCGCCTACCTGGTCTCCAGGGCAATCCGCAAGGCACGCGTCGTCGCCTTCCCGGAACTGGGCATGGAAGCCGTGTATGAATTTGAAGTTGAGGACATGCCTGTCACCGTCGCTGTGGATACGCAGGGCCACTCGATTCATGAAAGCGGACCACGTGAATGGAAAGCACGTATCGCCGACATACCCATCGTTAAAAAACACTGAGACACATGCCATGGCAGACAAGCTAACCATCTATTTCAACCCGAACTGCAGCAAGTGCCGGCTGAGCCTTGAGCTGCTGGAGCAACAGGGGCAACAGGCCGAGATCATCGAATACCTCAACACCCCGCCGGACGCTGCCACACTGGAATCCATCCTCGACATGCTTGGACTGGAACCACGCGAGCTGATGCGCAAGAATGAGAAGGAATACAACGAAGCCGGACTGGATGACCCCGGGCTGTCACGGGCCGACTTGATAAGCGCCATGATTGAACACCCGCGCGTGATGGAACGCCCGGTGGTTGTAAAAAACGGTAAAGCTGCAATAGGCAGGCCACCGGAGAGAATACTGGATATCCTGTGAAGACAATATAAACATGAAACCGAACCCACGCAGCCCGTTACCCGTCCCCACTCCCTTATGCCCGGCGTTTGACAGGGTGCTCCGGAACAGAGGATAGAACGGGGCTTGATTTAACTGCAGGTTAATTGAGCGCAATTCAGTATTTTTCCCGATTGTCGGGTTACGCTACGCTAAGCTGACCTGCATGGAACCTTTTGAGAACCACTAAACCATGAACGAAATCCTCGTGCTTTACAAC
>JAOUCV010000167.1 GCA_029859555.1 Gammaproteobacteria bacterium | reverse complement strand
CGGCATCTGCCACAGTGACCTCAGCATGTTGAATAACGAGTGGCAGATGACAGAGTATCCGTTCATACCCGGGCACGAAGTCATCGGAACCATCGCTGCAGTCGGCGATGCTGTGATACACCTTGAAGTCGGTCAGCGTGTAGGCCTCGGCTGGCATTCCGGATATTGCATGTCCTGCAGCTCCTGCATGTCGGGTGACCATAATCTCTGCTCTAATTCCGAGGCTACAATCGTCGGACGACACGGCGGTTTTGCCGACAAGGTACGCGCCAGTGCGGTCAGCGTGTTTCTACTGCCGGAGTCGGTTGATTCCGCAACCGCCGGACCCTTGTTCTGCGCTGGTATAACGGTTTTCAATCCACTGGTTCAATTTGATATTTCTCCAACCGCCAGGGTCGGCGTGATCGGTATTGGCGGGCTCGGCCACATGGCGCTGCAGTTTCTTAACGCATGGGGCTGCGAGGTTACGGCTTTCACGTCGAGCAAGGCGAAACGGGAAGAAGCACTCGAACTTGGCGCGCAACATACGCTCAGCTCAGCAGACCCGTCAGCTCTTGAGGCTGTGGCCGGTCACTTCGACCTGATACTCTCTACCGTGAACATCAAACTGGACTGGAACGCCTATATGTCTACCCTTAAGCCCAAGGGGCGTCTGCATTTCCTTGGCGCAACACTGGACCCCCTGGATCTGGACGTGTTTCCGATGCTGATGGGGCAGCGTTCGGTGTCGGGATCTTCGGTTGGTAGTCGGACGACTATCATGCATATGCTGGATTTCACAGCACGCCACCAGATCAAGCCGGTAACAGAGCAATTCCGTTTCGAACAGGTGAATGAAGCGATCGCACGGCTGGAGAGCGGACAGGCACGCTATCGGATTGTGCTCAGCCACTAACCGAGAAGCGGCCGCCAGTGCCTGATCAAGCGCATGACCAACCAAAGGGATGCCGCATTGTGGCGGCATCCCTGCCTTCAGCATCGGATAAGGTACCTGTTTTACCTGTTAAAGCTGCTCACACTCATCCATAATGGTTTTTTGATTCAATCGTCGGGGGGCTGATTGAAAATGAAAATATCGTTTTACGGAGTACGGGGATCTATCCCCTCCCCGGGTTCTGACACCTGCAAATACGGCGGCAACACCGCCTGCGTTTACATAGAAACAGCCAGCGGCCAGGACCTGATACTGGATGCCGGTACCGGCATCAGAAACCTGGGCAAGCGACTGATCAAAAAGGCCGGCACCATTAACATTCTGCTGTCCCATGGTCACTGGGATCATATTCAGGGTTATCCGTTTTTTATGCCGATTTACCAGCCGGACAGGCATATCTGTGTTTTTACCAGTACCAGCGGTGATCACGGGCAGATCTGTTCCCTGTTTGACCAGATTGACGGTGCCAACTTTCCGCTGAAAGCAACCGAATTGCCCTCCCGATCGGAATGTATCACAGCAGATTTCGAGACCAGGCTGTCGAAGCAAAACCTCTGTGTCAAGCGCGCCACTCTCAATCACCCGGGTGGCGGTTATGCCTACCGCATTGATGAGGACGGTACTTCCTGCGCTTTTGTCACCGACAATGAACTCGCCCCCCCTGGAAAGGTAGCAACCACCTATGAGCAATGGGTAGACTTCTGTCGGAGTGTAGATGTACTGATTCATGATGCCCAGTATCTGGAAGCGGATATGCCACACAAGCACGGCTGGGGGCATTCTCTCGTGTCACAGGCACGACAGTTGGCGATAGATGCAGAAGTCGGCTGCCTGGTCATTTTCCATCATGATCCGGACAGGACTGATACCGAAATTGATTTCATTCAAAAAGATAACGAGCAATTCTTTCGCGGCAAACAGGCACCGTCGATCAGCCTGTGTGCTACCGAAAACGTTGAGATCACACTCACCGCCCGTCACAACAAGAACACCCTAATTGAGGTTGGCCAGGCAAGGCCTGACTAAAAACACGAACACCCTGCAAAGGGTAATTTTTCACTCGACCCCTTGAAATTCCCGCAGGCGCCTCTATCTAGGAGATATGTCAATTGTGACAAATCTCTTCAGGAGGCATAAACATGTCATTAGTACACTACAAACCGGCTAACCTTTTTAACCAGTTTAATGATGAAATGAACCGCTACTTTTCCATGACCCGTGAAGGCGCTGCAAACCAGGAACATGCATGGCAACCGGCTGTCGATATTCGCGAACAAGAAAACTGTTACCTGATCACGGCCGATGTGCCTGGCGTCAACAGTAAGGATATTGATGTCACACTGGAAGACGGCGTGCTATCTGTAAAGGGCGAACGTAACACGGAGACAGAAGTATCAGAAGCCGGTTACCGCCGCAGGGAACGTACCCAGGGTACATTTTTACGGCAGTTCACCCTGCCTGACACGGTTGACGCAAGCAACATCAGCGCTGCTGCAAGGGACGGCGTACTGGAAGTAACCATACCAAAGCAGGAGAAACCGGCAGCGAAGAAGATCGCCGTCAGTTAGGAAACGCATCCTGCCGGGTCAGTCCGAACAGACTGGCCCGGCAGGCTATTCGCAACAATATGATAACCATGAAGCAGTATTCTGACGCCTGCGAACAAAACAAGGATCCTATTCTTGCCGTTCTCCGCGAGGCATTTAAAAATGTCCGCAATGTTCTTGAAATCGGCAGCGGCACAGGCCAGCATGCTGTGTATTTTTCAGCGCAGTTACCTTACCTGCAATGGCAAACCAGTGATTTACCGGAAAATCATCCCGGCATTAACGCATGGCTGCGGGAAGCCGGACTCGCAAATACCCTGACACCGATTGCGCTCGATACAAGAAATGCTTCATGGCCGCAAAACACACCCGGGAAAAGTTATGACGGACTGTTCAGCGCCAACACCACACACATTATGGACTGGCCTGCCGTACAAGGCCTGTTCGCCGGTGCCGGCGCACTACTGGAAAACAATGGCAGGTTCTGCCTGTACGGACCGTTCAATTATCAGGGCACCTACAGCAGCGACAGCAACCGGCGTTTTGACACATCACTGAAGGCACGGGATCCCGCCAGTGGCATCCGTCACTTTGAAGAACTGGATTCACTCGCTAATCAAAACAATATGGTACTGGAAACAGACCACGAAATGCCGGTCAATAACCGCTTGCTGGTCTGGAAGAAATGCTGACCTGAACGACCAGCCAAACTGCTGAAATTATAGCCGCAAATAAAAAAGCCGACCCTGGCACTTGGTCCAGAGTCGACTGGTGGATCACTTCACAAAAGACGGTGTCGGGGCCGTCAAATGACAGGGTCAGTTATCAATCTGTGAAGTTACCCACGGTACAGCAACCAGTGCAATTGCGACAGCTACAACCAATTCCTTCGATTCGGCGAACACCGAGAGCATACTCAGACTCGGATCACCCGCCAGATAAATTCCGATAACGATAGCAAATAACTTGTGCATGACTTCCTCCAGCTGCTTCATCGCTCCCTTGATGATTATATTAACGGCAGCAGAGAGAATAGTTCCGTGATCCATAACCCTTCCGGGTGTGCGTCAGGTCTCAGAATCAGGAATATTTCCGCCAGCTTCAGCCGAACAGGGGGAAATTTGCAGAATCAGCGCTTGGCGGCACCGATGCCTAGAGATGCTCAGGCGGCACAAGCTCTGCAGGAAGGGTAATTTTCAGGTCATCCGTCTGCTGCATTTTTTCGTCCTGCCTGTCAGCAACATCACGAATACTGCAGTCCTGCATCAGGTCCTGGAGTGTGATGTTATTCAGAAAACCAAAGATCTGCTGACTCAGGTCATCCCACAGCTCGTGTGCGAGACACTGGTGTCCATCATGACAATTACTGGCGCCACTGCAGCGTGTGGTATCAACAGTTTCATCTACAGCCGCAACGATTTCTGCAACAGCAAGCTGCTCGGCCGGCCGGTTCAGGGAGTATCCACCACCCGGCCCACGGGTACTGCGCACCAGTTCCTGCTTGCGCAGCCGGGTAAACAACTGCTCAAGGTAGGAGAGCGAAATATCCTGGCGTTTTGAAACCTCGGACAGGGTGACAGGCCCGGTCTCGGCGTGGAAGGCAAGATCCAGCATTGCGGTTACTGCATAACGCCCTTTACTGGTTAATTTCAAAGCAACTCCCTGTTCGCGTTACGATCCGGGCACCAAACTGTCACAGCATCACGCATACGTCAAGCATCCCGCACTATTCTGCGGGCTTTTCCGGCTCGTCCAGCGCGGTTTCTATTTCCCTGTTATCTACATGCTTTAATGCACATGGGCCCAGGTCCGGCAAATTAAGATCACTGACCTCGGCACCCAGGTCCTTCAGCCCCTTGCACATATCTTCCAGCCGCTGATCCATTACATGGATGTGGTCAAGAATACCGTTTACTGCCGTGGCAACCGGGTCAGGCATATCGCGGGTGGCGCCGTAGGCATCAAAACCCATTTTCTTTGCGATCGCCTGGCGCTTTTCATCCAGTTCCTGGGGCGCACTGACAAGCCGTCCCGGTACACCCACTACTGTCATACCGGAGGAAACATTTTTCAAAACCACTGCATTGGAGCCAATGCGCACACCGTCTTCTATGAAAACCGGCCCCAGCACTTTCGCGCCGGCACCAATGACAACATTGCTACCCAGCGTCGGATGCCGTTTACCCTTGTCCCAACTGGTGCCTCCCAGTGTTACGCCGTGGTACAGGGTGCAGTCATCACCAATCTCCGTTGTCTCACCAATGACAACACCCATACCATGATCAATAAAGAAACGCCGTCCAATGGTTGCACCCGGATGAATTTCAATACCGGTGTACCAGCGAGCAATATTTGAAAACACCCGTGCCAGCCACTTCAGGCCATTCGACCACAGCCAGTGACTGAAACGATGCATAAGAATGGCGTGAATACCCGGATAGGTAGTCAGCACATCAAATGTACTGCGCGCCGCTGGATCCCGGTCAAATACACAACGCACATCTTCACGAATTCTTTCAAACATGATTTATCCTGGTAGAGTATTCAGGGCTACCCTGTTACTGCATGAATCCAGTGTATGACACAGTTCATAACGATAACAGCAAAACCACAGTATCACTGCCTCTTTATGTACTGCTGCGCGGCTGACAACATACCACGTAATATATTGACTTCGTTTTCATCAGGCCGAGCACGGTTATACAGGCGCCGCAGCCTGCGCATCAACTGCCGCGGGTTATCCGGGTCAAGGAAATCGAGCGCTACCAGGGTCTCTTCAAGATGCTGATAAAAACGCTCCATCTCCCCGGCATTGACTGGCGCATAACCGGGCATATCAGTCCCCTGCCCGGGCTGTTCGTGGGCCACCAGAATTTCATAACTGATAATCTGCACTGCTGACGCCAGATTCAGGGACCCATACTCCGGGTTCGCAGGTATTTGTACCAGATACT
>JAOUCV010000166.1 GCA_029859555.1 Gammaproteobacteria bacterium | reverse complement strand
ACACCAAAATCAACACCAGCGGTAAACGCTGCACCTGTAGGAGCGGACCGTGTCCGCGATCCTTACTCCGCATGCTGTTGCAGTGCCCATTCGACATGCTCCTGCACCAGTTCCGAGGGGTGTGATTGCCTCTCACGCAATGCCGCGACCACGGCAGGCGTTGTGGCTGCGTTACCCAGGCCAACCGCGATATTGCGCAGCCAGCATTCATAACCGATACGGTGAATGGCGCTGCCGCGCGTATTTTCCTCGAATTCGCTTTCCTGCCAGGCAAACAGGCGAACCAGTTCGCTGGCGTCCAGGCCGTGGCGGGTATTAAAGTCGGACTCATCACTGGGGCCGGAAAAGCGGTTCCACGGGCACACCAGCTGGCAGTCGTCACAGCCATACACACGGTTACCAATCAGCGAACGCAGTTGCTCCGGAATGGCATCGCGCAACTCGATTGTCAGGTAGGAAATACACAGGCGTGCATCCAGTTTGTAGGGTGCGATGATGGCATTGGTGGGGCAGGCATCGATGCAGGAGTGACAGCTGCCGCAATGATTTTCGCCCGGCTGGTCAATTTCCAGTGGCAGGTTAGTGTATAGCTCGCCGATAAAAAACCACGAACCGGCCTGTTCGCTGATCAGGTTGGTGTGTTTGCCAATCCAGCCAAGGCCGGCTTTCTGTGCCAGCGCCTTTTCAAGTACCGGTGCGCTGTCGGTGAAGGCGCGGTAGCCAAATGGTCCGGCCAGTGATTCAATTTTGCTGGCCAGTTGTTGCAGCCGTTTGCGGATGACCTTGTGATAGTCGCGGCCCAGCGCGTAGCGTGAAAGATAGGCGAGTGCATCGTCCTGCAGTACCGCGCCTGCGTCCCGGGCATCACCCGGCCAGTAGTCCATGCGTACCGAGATGATACGCACGGTGCCGGGGACCAGTTCGGCGGGCCTGCTGCGGCGGGTGCCATGACGTTCCATGTAATCCATGCGCCCGTGATGGCCGCAGGCCAGCCACTGCAGCAGGAATGCTTCATCCTCATCCAGCTGGGTATCGGTGATTCCTGTCTGCTGGAAGCCGAGTTCCTGTCCCCAGCGCTTGATCTGCCGACTGAGTGCGGCGTAATCAGGATGCGGGTCAGGGATTGGCGTGGGGGGCTTCATTGTGACTGGATTTTCCTGCGTGCTTCACGGTATGTTGCTGTTATCGTTAATTGACCTGTGGCTTCTGCCCGGTTTGGACGCTTTATGGAAGTAAACAGCCAGCGGTCCGGTCCGCATGCATTGTACACCGCCGCACAGGTGCGTGAGCTGGACCGGCTTGCAATCGAACAGCAGGGGATACCCGGCTATACCCTGATGTCCCGCGCCGGCGAAGCCTGCTGGCAATGTCTGCAGGCACGCTGGCCGGCTGCGCGTTCGCTGCAGGTGCTGTGCGGCACCGGTAATAACGGCGGTGACGGTTTTGTCGTCGCACGGCTGGCCCATGCAGCCAACTGGCAGGTACAGGTGCTGCAACTGGGTGATGCCGGACAGTTGCAGGGTGATGCACTAACGGCATACAACGACTATGTCGAGGCCGGCGGGCAGCTACTGCCATTTACAGGCAGTACTGTGCTGGAGGCCGACGTACTGGTGGATGCCATGCTGGGTAGCGGTATCGATCGGCCGCTCACTGGCAATTGGCAACTTGCCGTTGAACAGCTGAATGCATCTTCATCGCCGCTACTGTCGGTTGATATACCCAGCGGCCTGCAGGCCGATACGGGTGCTGTCTCGGGTGTAGCGGCTCATGCCGATGTGACGCTTACCGTTATTGGTCGCAAGGTCGGTTTGTACACCGGAGCGGGGCCTGACTATGCAGGTGACACGGTTTTTTCCGATCTTGACGTCCCCGCTGTTGTTTACCGGCAGGTAACAGCCGCTGCACGGCTGCTTTACCGGGCTCCACCCGGACTGCTGTGCACTCCGCGAGCGCGCACGGCGCACAAGGGGCAGCACGGTCGTGTACTGGTTGTGGGTGGCTGCGAGGGGATGGGTGGAGCGGTGCGACTTGCCGGCGAAGCCGCATTACGCAGTGGTGCCGGGCTGGTCAGTGTTGCGACCCATCCTGCACATGCGGCCTTTATTACTGCTGCCTGCCCGGAGTTGATGTGCCACGGTGTTGCCGATGCGAGGGCATTGAAGGTCCTGGTTGCGGCCGCGGATGTACTGGTGCTTGGCCCCGGCCTGGGGCGCTCTGTATGGGCGCAGGCGTTGCTGGGTGTGGTACTGGAAAGTGCGCAACCACGCGTTATTGATGCTGATGCACTTAATTTACTGGCAGGCGCGCCTGCAAACACGGATGCGCAGGTGCTGACGCCACATCCGGGCGAGGCCGCGCGTCTGCTCGGGCAGGATATTGCAACAGTACAGCAAGACCGTGTGGCTGCGGTGCGGGCCATTGCCCAGCAATACGGCGGGGTTGCCGTGCTAAAAGGTGCGGGAACGGTTATCCACGCTGAAGCTGAATCTCCGCTGATTTGTGCTGCCGGTAACCCGGGTATGGCGACGGCGGGTATGGGTGATGTGCTGAGTGGCATTATTGGCGCTTTTATTGCGCAGGGGCTGGCGGTGCATACGGCGGCCGTGGCGGCTGTCTGTGTACATGCCTGTGCCGGAGATGCAGCGGCCGGGCAGGGCGAACGCGGGTTGCTGGCGCGTGATGTCATTGCGGCGCTGCGCGGTGTTATTCAGGCACAGGGTGAGTCGGCATGAAACGGCAGCTGGCAGACGCCGCTGCGACACAATCGCTGGGTGCCGAGCTGGCGCGCGGCATGGTGCCGGGAATTGTTTATCTGAACGGTGATCTGGGTGCCGGCAAGACCACATTGGCGCGCGGTTTTTTGCGCGGGCTGGGATATGACGGCAAGGTCTGCAGTCCAACCTACACACTGGTTGAACCTTACGCAGTGGAGCCATGCCGGGTATATCACCTGGACCTGTACCGGCTGGCCGATGCAGAAGAGCTGGAATGGCTGGGGCTGCGCGATATGCTGGCAGAAGAAGCCTTGCTGCTGGTCGAATGGCCGGAGCGCGGTAGTGGTTACCTGCCGGCAGCTGATCTCACCATTGATCTTGACTACTGCGGGGAGGCGCGTGTCGCCAGTTTGCATGCCGGGACGGCAGTCGGGGAACGCTGGCTGCAGCGTATGGAGGTCTCGGCGGCTGCTAAAATGCCCTGAATTTGCCCATTGGCGTCAGTATCTCGACTACTGTATAGGTATGAACCCTATCCGAAGGAGTTTAAACGCTATTTCTTGCAATTCACCTGCAGTTATGGATAGAATCCCCAAAAACGGCAAGGTATAAAGGAGCGCTACATCTGGTGAACAGGCTGATAACAGGGGGATGTCTCTGGCTGGCTGTGCAAGGAATGGCGCTGGCGGGGGCCGTTAATTTTGAAAATGTACGCCTCTGGGCAGCACCTGATCATACCCGTGTCGTTTTTGATACCAGCGCTGCGGTTACTCCCAAGAAAGTCTTTGTCCTGCAAAACCCCGACAGGCTGGTGATTGATGTGCCGGCCGCACAGGCGGCTTCGGTACTGACTTCAACCAAGGCAGCCGGTCTTGTCACCGGCGTACGTGCTGCCAGGAATGATCAGAATACCCTGCGTATCGTGCTGGAACTCAAGCAGACAGCGGAGCCACGTACCTTTACCCTCAAGCCGAATGAAAAATATGGCCACCGCCTGGTGGTTGACCTTTATGGTGCCAGGACCACCGCCGGTGTTAGCAAAAAGAAAGTAGTCAAGAAAAGTGTTGCCGAAAAACCGGCCGCCTTGCGCGATCTGGTGATTGCCATTGATGCCGGCCATGGTGGAGAAGATCCGGGTGCCCGGGGCAGTCGTGGCACCAAGGAGAAAACAGTGGTGCTGGCCATTGCGCGCCAGCTGGCCGAACTGGTCCGCAAGGAACCCGGTATGCGTCCGGTGCTGATTCGAGAAGGTGACTACTATATCGGCCTGCGCCAGCGCATCAACAAGGCACGCAAGCATAATGCCGACCTGTTTATTTCGATTCATGCCGATGCATTTCGTGACAAGCGTGCGCATGGTTCTTCTGTATTTGTGTTGTCGCGTCGCGGTGCCTCGTCGGAGATGGGGCGCTGGCTGGCAAACCAGGAAAATGCGGCTGACCTTGCCGGTGGTGTCAGCCTGGATGACAAGGATGACCTGCTGGCCGAGGTATTGCTGGACCTGTCGCAGTCAGCAACCATCGAGGCCAGCCACGAGGTTGCCGCCAATATGCTGGGCGGGCTGAAACGGCTTGGCAAGACGCACAAATCTACAGTGCAACGCGCCGGTTTCGTGGTGCTGAAATCACCGGATATCCCCTCGATACTGGTCGAGACGGCCTTTATTTCCAATCCGCAGGAAGAAAGCAAGCTGCGTGACAAGCGCCACCAGAAGAAGCTGGCAAAGGCGATGCTGACCGGTATCCGCGATTATTTTGGCAACAATCCACCGCCGGGAACCCGCATGGTGGCACGGAAATACAAGGTTAAACGGGGTGATACGCTGAGCGAGATCGCCGCTGTTCATCGCGTCAGCCTGGCCAGTCTGCGTGGCTATAATTCCCTCAAATCAGATCGTCTTCGCGTCGGCGAGACCCTGCGTATACCGCCGACCCGGGGCAGCTAGGCCCCAAAAACCCTGCTTACCTTTTAACGGCAACGCGGTATCATGAGCGGCCAGTTCAAGTAGCCGTTTTTGATGTATGTCTATCCAGGTTCTGCCCGCACAGCTTGTTAATCAGATTGCCGCCGGTGAAGTCATCGAGCGTCCAGCCTCCGTGGTCAAGGAATTGCTTGAGAACAGTCTTGATGCCGGTGCGCAGGCCATTGAAGTGGATATCGAGCAGGCTGGAATGCAGCGTATCCGGGTGCGCGATGATGGCAAGGGCATTGAGCAGGATGAATTATCCCTGGCCCTGTCGCGGCATGCGACCAGCAAGATTGCCTCACTCACCGATCTTGAGCAGGTCAACAGCCTCGGCTTTCGTGGTGAGGCGCTACCCAGTATTGCATCGGTATCGCGCCTGCAGCTGAGTTCGCGGACGCCGCTGCAGGAGTCCGGTTGGCGCGTACAGGGTGATGGCTCTGACCAGTGCCTGACCGCAGCACCGGTTGCGCATATGCCGGGTACCACCGTTGATGTGAAGGAGCTGTTTTTTAACACGCCGGCGCGTCGCAAATTCATGCGAACTGAAAACACCGAGTTCAAACATATTCAGAACGTGGTGCGGCGCATCGCACTGAGCTGTTTTCCGGTATCTCTGAAGTTGCAACACAACCAGCGCCCGGTGTTTCATTTGCCGGCGGCTGTCAGCCGCGAACAGCAGGAGCGGCGCGTTGCCGACCTGTGTGGCAAGGCCTTCATGGAGCAGTCAGTCTATATTGAGCATGCGGCGGCCGGTTTGT
>JAOUCV010000165.1 GCA_029859555.1 Gammaproteobacteria bacterium | reverse complement strand
GGCTTATTGGGGTTTTCCGTTTCCCATGTCATAAAATATTTTACCTACAGGTCACTTGGCTGCTATCAGGTTCACGTATTACTAAATGAGGGCGTCTAAAAGTCCGCTTTATCTTACGACTTTTAGGTTATGTTTGTATATTGACCACTATTAGTCCAATAGTTTGGCCACATATTACATAGCCCATAAGGATTTACAAATCTCGCTTCGTGTATATAGGGTGGATGACTGGAATAAGCATGAATTTGCGGGAGAGAGTAGGCGGAACTGCTCTATGATCGAGGTTATCTGGATTCGACAGGATGTACAGCATACGCTTGGAACGTTTAGTATTTCAGACCATGTTACAGTTTGCTTTCTATCCTTGCGTGCGATATCCACTCAATTCGGACGATCACCCTCAACTCTGATCCCCTGGGCCGGTAAATATTTCATCGTAACAGTTAATAGCTGATACTCTTTTTCAGTTCCAGGACCCATGAAGCTTCTCCCTGCTTCAGTTTGTATTGCAATTGGCGTGTACCGCCCGTGGGGTTCGCATTTATATCTCCCTTTAAATAAACGGGAAAGCGTCTTACCAGATAGCTCTCAACCACAGCAAACTCGTCATGCCCCATATAACCCCTGGAATTTTCCTTATCATCCACCAACGGCGGCAGATATATTTCACTCAGGGATTTTTTGTCATTGGCGGCATATGCGACAAGCGTTCCATATGATCCACTGCCAGCTGAATTGATATACGTATAAATTTCCGGTGAGCCATCTCCGTTCAAATCTGCCACTTCTGCCCCTGTTAGCGTGCCGTCTATTTCACGTTTAATAACAGTATTATCAGCCTCCAGGCCGGCAGGGATAATTTCCAGTTGATTGATTGAACCCTGGTTGGGACAAATAACTCGCAATGAAATGCCCTGCAGCTCAAATAGCTGGTCAAATCCGTCCGCTACTTTAGCAGCACCCGCCAGTTGAGAAAAAAGCATGGCCAGTGTTGATAAAGAAATAACTGTTAATTTGCTAACCCTGTGTTTATCACTGCTCATCTTATCTCAGCCCTGATCCAGTGAAATCAATGTTTAGACTAACGCTTGTCACACGCCGGGAATAAATATCAGTTACTTCAACATGAAGAGGGCGCCGCTTCTCCCTGAGGAGGGAGAACAGTGAGCTTACAAGACATCGAACGAAGCCCGAGACCAGCAGGTATGACTACCCCTGCACCTGGCGGCGGGCTGAATCTTTTCGGGGCCCGCTATCGCGGCTACTTTGCGCTTTCTGCCTGCATTTTTGCCACCATATCCGCGCAATCTTTTTCACTGCTGATCCATTCGATATCCTTGGCAGCATCGGGCGATGATTTTCCACGTATAGTGCTAACTGTATCCACAATGATCTTGTCGACCTGTTCCACCGTGAGCAGGCCATCGTTCTTTGCCTCCTCCATCGCAAAACAGACGCCTGCCTGGGAGCCGACAATGATTCCACCAGCAGCGCCGAGCCCGGCACCTGCACCAAGCGCCAGAAAGCCACCGGCGACTCCGCCGATGATCAAAAAGATAACTGCAATAAGAAAACTTTTCATAACTGATTGCTCCTTCGTTGCCTGGTCTAGCGGTAATCATTCCAGCCAGCCTTGTAGCCTCTGGCAAAGTACTTTTCAAAACGTCTGTCATAGCCATCTGAGTGGCGCTCGTAAGCACGACTCATGCTTGCTTTGCCATCATCTTTGCCGGCTTTATAACCATCCCTGTAATAGGCACATTCATTACCTTTGATATCCGACGGACAATCACCTGATCTGCCCTTATGACGACTATGCCGTTCCTGGTAGTCTTCATGATGTCCCTTGTCACTGCGATAGTGAAAAATGCCCTTGCATTTATTATCGACCCAAATGCCGTCACTGTCGGCACCCCAGCTATAGCCTTTTTCGCATTTATTATGACTTGTTTCCTCGTGCAGGCTGACGTGGCGATGATTGGCATTCGGCAACGCACAGCGAACAAAGTCGCCTTTCGACTTGCACTTCATTTTGTCGGCGTAAGCAGTTGACATACCCAGGGTTACGGAAGCGAGGGCGAGTACAGTAATTGCAATAAAAGAAGATTTCATCTGCTGGACTCCTAAATATTTTTTTCGATTATTAGAAACGACCGCTGAAAGATAACACATCTTACATAGTGCTTTTTGAAGAAAAAGTCAGGTGCAGTGCTGCTTTTTTCTTCTCTGAAAATTAATTCAGGACGCAGAACTTCCATTTGGCTCGAACCTGGAAGTACAGCATATTTCTAATGTTAGCGGATGATGTAATTACGTTTCCGAGCCATTCCTGTTTTTAAGCGTTTGGTGATATGGGCTAATTGGATAAAGGATTGTAGCGGTCGTCAATAATTTGACTAAATCTAATAACAAGGTGAAGCATATGAAGAAGATTATCTCAATTAGTTTGGTTGCCGCTGCCGGGCTTGCTATGAGCTCTATTGCGCTGTCTGGCCGGGGTATCCCGGGAAGCTTCCCGGCGAATGATGAGGCGCTCGCATATATCGGCAAGCAGGAGGTTGATGCAACCTTGACCCATGCTGTCTTAATGAGAAACAGAAATTCATATTCTCCAGCATTGCTCCCGCAGTTACTCCACCAAGCGGTAAAGATCGGTAGTGTGTTTGCGTACCATTGCTGGCTCAGGGATAAATTGTTGCATTTAGGGATTTTCCCTATATGCATAGCGGTTGTAGATATATAGATTTAATAATTCAGGGTGGAGTGCGTGGATTTACACAACCAAAACTCTTTGAAGCGACATGAAAAATGTCGGCGCTATAACAATTTGATTTACCGATAATAACAAACATGCTGGAGATAAATCATGATGATGAAACCATTCACCCGAATGAGCCGCCTGCTGGCACTTGCCCTGTTTGCATTCACAGTCAATCCTGCCAGTGCCTATAACTGGCCCGGGCTATATGACCCGCTGCAACTGCTCACATTCAACCTCGATATAGACCCTGGGGACTGGAGCAAGGTCAAGAGTGACGCGACCTTCACAATCGAGGTGCCGGCCATGTTTTGGGCGGATGGCGATCTGGACGAGCCAGACCCGATTCTTGTCTCTGTGCGCCGCAAGTCAGCGGATGCGTTGGGCGACAAGGTCAGCCTGAAGATCGACATCAACGAATACGTCGACCAGAAGTGGAACGGGATCAAGAAACTCAGTATGGAAAACGGCGATGACGTCGACGTGGTGGCCGAAGGCTATGCCTGGTATCTGAATCGCGTGGCTGCGGCTGCCTCAAACAGTGGCTACAACCCGGGGCTTGCTGCCTGGGTCAAATTGTACGTCAATGGCGAATACGCGGGCGTCTACATCAATCTTGAACAGCCCGACAAGACCTTTCTGAAGAACCGTGGGCTCTACACCGAGGATGAAACATGGCTATACAAGGCTGGTTCCGTTGGGGCCAACTATGAATTGAAGGTCGGTGAGCCGGACAGTCAGACCTCCACGGCATTGTGTTACGTGCCGTTTGGCGTCGAGGGGTCAACCGATGGTGGCGGTAAAGGCAAGGGTAATGGCAAGGGCAAGGGCGGAAATGACGGTGGTGGCAGTACCACCGGTTGCACAGCGCCGGACAGCGATTCCGCCATGGCCACGGAACTCAACAAGCTGATCGATATGGAGGCCATGCTAACGCTGGGTGCAGTGAGCGCCTTCCACATGGGTCCGGATGACATGTTCTCAAAGGGGAAAAACTTCTACTTCATTGACTTTCTCGATGGTGACAAACGGCTCTACACACAGTGGGACCTCGATACAGTCTTTACAACAAAGAGTCCTGACGGCAGCATCTACGGTACTGCAAAGCGCAAGCGTGGCAGTACAGAACTGTCACAGACGGCTTACCAGGAGACCATCCTCAACAACCCCACTTTCCGCAAACAGTATGACCAGATTATGGCGGACCTGCTGAACGGCCCTTTGCAGATTGATGCCCAGCTTGCATTCCTGAATGATCTGGAAGTCTTGCTTGCCTCGGCCCTTGAGGAGGACCCGAATAATAATTTCGGAGGTAGCAGCGCGTCCCAACGGTTTGATTCCTTGCGCAAGTGGGTAAGCGGGCGCGTCATCAATATTAACGACCAGCTCGGTAACTGACCTGGCTACATGATTTTCTTCTAAAAGGAAGCAGCCTGTTTGTTACAAAGGTATAAACTTCGGCGACCTTCGGGTCGCCGTTTTGAATTATGCCAGAGGTCCGTTGTTAGCCGAATCCGGCTGTTCTTTTTGTTGGGTTACTTCAGGGCCGCCTGGAGGGGGCTGTTCTCAGTCCCTGTGCAACGATCAGGCGCCAGCGTTTGCCAGAGTCTACCGTCATGACCCGCAAAAAGTGATTTTCAGCCCAGTTAACAGTCCTTGGCTCCAGTGACAGATCGGTATGGTCCACATATCCTCGTTTGCGAATCACAAATTGATAAAGCCGGGCCAGCAACTGATACCAGGGGCTGTTACTCTGATGGATAACACCACCGATGGCCGGTGGGAAGTAGCCAACGATTAGTATGCCGTTTTTCTCCAGAATCCGTGCTACTTCTGCAATCACCCGTTGTGGGTGAGATAAATGCCGCCATACCCCAAGAGAAACCACCGCATGAAAAGATCCATCGGTAAATGGCAACAGGGTTGCATCCGCCTGAATCGTGTTAATTCCGGGTTCGCGCTGTTGTAACAAGCGCAGTGACTCCAATGAAATATCTATACCGAGCACCTCAAACCCTTTACTGAGCAGGATATTGCTCAATAAGCCAGTGCCGCAGCCAAGATCGAGAACCAATGTTTTATTTCCCCGACCCTTACAGTCTTCGAGTAATATTTCAGCCATAGTGTTCGCATGCGGCTTGTGCGTCACAAAGCACTGGTCGTAAATCGGGGAGATCCGGTCATAAAACTCCCGGTTGGTTTTGCTGCATAAAGCTGCCACCAGGACCTTGCCCCATGACCGGAGGCTAGCCATGGCTCTTGCGAACGTAATAGATTCGTACCGGGAACAGGGAAACGCGGCTAACTTTAGTATAGGTCATCACCATATTATCCAGATCCCGCAGGTATGACGCCAAAGTTATCGGACGGCAATGCGGCGCGTAACCAGCAAACAGAAAGCGCCAGATCGGATTCCATCGACCCTTGTGATAACCAAGACAGTAGCACTCATTCATTAGTTTGTAGAAGGTCCGGCTGACCCAGGGGATGTCATCCAGCTCCGTGGTCATGGTAACCAGGATCGCATAACCATCCGGTACCAGGATGCGCTCCATTTCCCTGAGTGCCTGCCTGAGTTCCGTCTCTGGCAAGAGATCGAACAGGTAGCTGGAAACATACAGGTCAAAGGTATTATCTTCCCACGGCAATGTTCGACAGTCGGCCTGCCTGAAACTTGTGCGTGGTGTTAGTTGGTGATGCCTTGATAGATA
>JAOUCV010000164.1 GCA_029859555.1 Gammaproteobacteria bacterium | reverse complement strand
GTTGCCGGTACCTGAAGCCTCCTTGCCGGCCGTCGAGATCTGTTCCGACAGGTCCGCCGCGGGATAGATGTACTGGGCGTTCTTGACGTTCAGGTTGGGAAAGAACACCACTTTCAGCCGGTCCCGTACCAGCGGATCCCGGTTAACCACCGCCGCCACCGAATTGATCAGCTTGATCATCAGCTTGGCCATGAAATAACCGGGTGCCGCTTTGCCGCCGAAAATGAAGGTCCTCGGTATGAGATCGATACCGGGGTCCTGCCGGATGCGGTTGTAGAGGGTCACGATGTGCAGCAGGTTGAGGTGCTGGCGCTTGTATTCATGAATGCGCTTGACGTGTATGTCAAACAGTGTGTCCGGATCCAGCGTCTCGCCGGTAAGCTTCGCCAGCTGTTTTGCCAGGCGCCGCCTGCCGAGGCGCTTGACGGCCTGCCAGTCCTCCCGGAAACCGGCATCATCGGCGTACGACTCAAGCCGGCGCAGTTCCTCCAGGCGGGTGATCCAGCCGTCGCCGAGGTTCCTGCTGATCAGCATGTCGAGCCCCGGGTTGATCATGCGCAAGAAACGCCGGGGCGTCACGCCGTTGGTGACGTTATGGAACTTCTCCGGCCACAGTTCGCTGAAGTCCTTCATGACGGTGGCCTTAAGCAGACGGGTATGCAGGGCGGCCACACCGTTGACGGCAAAGCTGCCCACAGTGGCCAGGTGGGCCATGCGCACCACCTGCTGCGAGCCGCTGTCATCAATCAGCGATAGACGTGCGACCCGGCCACGATCGCCGGGGAAACGCACCCTGACCTCGTTGAGAAAACGGTGGTTGATCTCGTGGATGATCTCCATGTGCCTCGGCAGCAGCCGGCCGATGAGATCCACCGGCCAGGTCTCCAGGGCCTCCGGCAACAGGGTATGGTTGGTGAAGGCGAAGGTCCGGCGTGTGACATCCCAGGCGCGTTCCCAGGCGAGGCCGTGTTGGTCTACCAGCAACCGCATCAGTTCCGCGACGGCGATCGCAGGGTGAGTATCGTTCAGCTGGACGACAAATTTTTCATGAAAGCCGTCCAGCCTGTCGCTGTGCTGCAGGTAGAGGCGCAACATATCCTGCAGGGAGCAGGAGGCGAAGAAATACTGCTGCCTGAGGCGCAGTTCCTTGCCGACCTCGGGCTCGTCATTGGGATACAGCACCTTGGTGATGTTCTCAGCCACGATGTTGGCATCGACGGCGCGGTAATAGTCGCCGACATTGAAGGCATCGAAATCAAACGTCTTGGCCGCCTCCGCGCGCCACAGGCGCAGCAGGTTGGTGTTCTCGACGCCGTATCCGGCAATCGGTGTGTCATGGGCAACGCCGTTGACCACCAGTTCCGGGGACCACTTGACCGTCAGCCTCCCCTGCTCATCGCTGTGGTGCTCGGTGTGCCCGCCGAATGTGACCGGAAAACGCAGCTTCGTCCGGGCCAGTTCCCAGGGATTGCCGTTGCGCAACCAAAGATCGGTGATCTCCTTTTGCCAGCCATCGTGTATCTCCTGGTCGAAGATACCGAACTCGTAACGGATGCCATAGCCAATGGCGGGTATCTGCAGGGTTGCCAGCGAATCGAGGTAGCACGCCGCCAGGCGCCCCAGCCCGCCGTTACCCAGACCGGGTTCCTCCTCCTGATCGAGGATCTTGTCGAAGCCCACGCCCAGTTCCTGCGCTGCCTGCCTGACTTCCTCGAGGATGCCGAGGTTCAGGACATTGTTTGCCAGGTGGGGGCCGAGCAGGTATTCCGCGGACAGGTAGCAGACGGTGCGGGCGCCGGCATGCTTGTAGGTCTGGGCGGTGCGGATCCAGCGGTCCAGCAGCCGGTCACGCACGGTATAAGCCGCCGCCATGTAATGGTCATGGTCCGTTGCCACATCCCAGGGCCGTCCCTGAAGGTAGAACAGATTGTCCAGGAAGGCACGCTTCAGCGCCTCTGCCGACATGCCGGTGCGCGTGTGCTCGGGGTCATTGACCGGGCGGGACGGATCAGGTGAATTCATTGCGCCTTGCCTCCTGGAAACCATCCAAAGATCGTGTCATCACTACTTGGTAGCGGCAGATTAGCATGCCTGCTGCGAATGTACGTAATGGTTCAAGTACTCTGAACCCTTGCACTCAACTCTTGAACTCTAATCATGGCAGGTGATGTTTTCCATCAATAATCCCGCCATGTGCTGCCTGGTACTGGTTGGGTGTAATCTTGCTGTTGTAACCACGAGCACATCAGCCTCGCACCATGGGCCTGCAGGCTGCGCAGATATTCGAGTAACAATTCAAGCGGCTGACCCGACGCCACCGCCGCTGCACAGGGCAATATCGCACCAGTCCAGCCTCCAGTATGCCAGTAAGCGCCTTCCGGCAGCGCCAGGTCCGCCCAGTTGTCCGGTACCGGGTAAGCAGTGACATAGAAGCAGGCATCGGAGACTGAATCATCACCGGTGACGAAACCGAAATTCATCTGTTCGTCTGCGCTCTCCTCATCCACAGGATCAACGACTGGCACCAGACGACCGGAGATGGCTAATGGGTGACCCCTTGAACTACCAACCGAATTGATATTTACTCTGGCTGCCCGACAGGTGATTAACGATTTTTAATGCGCATGTCAGCCGGAGTCGGGTTTACACTGATCCGTAGTTCAGTCAGGTCATATGAAATGAAACAACACCTGCCATACAGATGTCCCTTTGTTCTTTTAATTATTCTCGGCCTGATGGCATTGCCGCTGCTTGCGTCTGCGCAGGACGCTATCGAGCAAGTGCCCAAGGGAGATGCGCAACAGGGCACGATCAGGACGTTGAATTCACTTATCAATTTACAGTCCGAACTGAGAGGCGATATCAAACGTCTGGGTGCCGAGCTGGAATCTGCCGGGAGTGCGTCGGAGAAGCGCGATATTCAGGAGCGGCTGGATAAACTGGATATCGACCTGGAGAGTACCAACCGGAGTTTGAAAGAAATCGCGGCGGGGGCGGATATCGGTAGCCTGAGGATCGTTGAGGAACCTAAATTCAACTTCCAGGAAGAACTGTTCTCCCTGATCAGGCCGGCGTTGAAAGAGATGAAGGACATGACCAGGCATGTCCGCCTGAAAACCGAACTAAGGGATAAAATCGCCTACTATCAGGAAAAGCTGCCAATTGCCGAACAAGCGGTTAGCAATATCACCGGGTTGCTGGACGAAAACGAAGATCCATCCCTGGAAGAATACCTGCAGAGGGTGCTGGATGACTGGCAGAAGCAGTTGACCTTTATACAAAGCGAATTGCAGACTGCAGAGCTAAAGCTGGAAAAGCTGGAGGCTTCAGAGGCATCACTGGCTGATGCCTCGCAAAGTTATCTGAAGTCCTTCTTTCAGAAGCGCGGTCTGTATCTTGCCCAGGCCGTACTGGTGGTGCTGGTCATCCTGCTGCTGTCACGGCTGAGCTACCGGGCGATGGAGAAGTTTATCCCGGGCTACCGCAAGGAATACCGTAGTTTCCGTCTGCGTCTGCTTGATCTGATGCACCGGATTATAACCACTATTCTGGTCATCACCGGGCCAATGGTGGTTTTTTATGTAATGGAAGACTGGGTGCTTTTCAGTCTCGGCATTCTGTTGTTGCTGGGTATTGGTTTGACATTGAGGCAGGCATTGCCGCGCTACTGGCAGCAGATACAGCTGTTTCTCAATATTGGCACCGTACGTGAGGGAGAGCGGATTTTTCTCGACGGTTTGCCGTGGCGGGTAATGCGGATCAATGTTTTCAGCCAGCTGGAAAATCCAGCGGCCGAGATCAGCCAGCGGGTGCGCATCGATGACCTGGTCGACCTGAAGTCACGTCCGGTAAGGCAAGGTGATCCATGGTTCCCCTGCAGGCGGGAAGACTGGGTCTTGCTGGGCGATGGTACGCGCGGCAAGGTCACGGGTATATCCCAGGAACTGGTGCAGTTGATTCAGCGCGGTGGGGCGCATCGAACCTATCAAACCGCAGATTTCCTTGCCCAGTCACCGCTCAACCTGTCTACCAATTTCCGTATCAAGGAGACCATCGGGATTACCTACAACCTTCAACAGCAGAGCGTAACGACCATTCCGGATACGCTGAAAGCACACATCGAAAAGTCTGCAGAAAAGGAGGGCTACGCCGGTCAGTTGATCAACTTGCGGGTTGAGTTTGAACAGGCCAATACCTCCTCGCTGGATATTGTTGTTATCGCTGATTTCGACGGTGCGCTGGCAGACCTCTACAATCGGTTAAGGCGTTCCATACAACGCTGGTGTGTGCAGGCCTGCTGTGAAAATGACTGGGAGATTCCGTTCACGCAGCTAACACTGAACCAGCCCCGGTCTACCGGCTGACACCGGCAGATATGCGGGCAACCGGAGGTTCGACAATCAACAGGCCAAATACATGAACGGTTCTCTGCTGAACCACTGGAACCAGTGGTTTGCCGATCAGCATGATTCCTTCCGGCTTCAGGGTGTGCACACCGGAAATAACCTTGCATGGAGCGGCTTTTCCACGCACGCCATTTCCGGACAGTTGCTGAGTATCCCTGCCGACCCCGGCGGTGTCAGCGGTGATATTCACTGTCTTTCCCTGAGCAGTGATTGCGACCTGCTTACCTGCCTGTTGCTTGACATCTCGGGCCACGGGCCAGCCATCGCGGCACTTTCAGAGTGTATTGAAACTCCCCTGAAGAGCCTGCTGGACGACCATGATAACCGCGCACTTCTAACGGCGCTGAACAAGCTGCTAGTCGACATGGAACTGGCCGGTCAGTTCGCAACAGCGGTTGCGGCCACCTTCGATACGGCTGATTGCATGTGGCGCTATGCCTATGCCGGGCATCCGAACATGTTGCTGTGTGAAAACGGCAGCTGGTCGGAGTTATCTGCCGTCGGCGAGCATGGCATCCCTGCAGGGATTGTTGCGGATGCCGTATTCTATCAATATGAATACCGGTTAAACCCAGGTGACCGGCTACTGCTCTATACAGATGGCGCGACGGACATATGCCTGCCGACCGGTAAGCGGCTCGGTACGCAGGGACTGCTGGAGATGCTTGATTCGCTGGAGTCTGGAGATCCTAAAAGCACCCTGGTCAGGCTGATGGACGCGCTGGTACAGCTGAACACCTCGGAGGTGTTCGTGGACGACCTTACCTTGCTGTTACTGGAAATGAAATAAATGTTTGTGGTTTTCAGTTGCTGGCAATAATGCGGACATGATCACGCCTGCCCGGCAAAGTATTTTCCGGCAGCGCGATGCGTTGACTATTTTCCTGGAAGTACCCTGGGGAGCTGGCTTCGGTCTGCGGACAAGTATAATCCAGCATGGAATGCCTGGAAGATACATTACATGCTGGCCTTAATTAAAGGGCTCTGACCTCTTTATTCCAAGTACGTACTCGATTTCGTGAGCGATTCTCTGCACACACTGCCGGCCTTCTTCTATCGCCTCCTCCGCG
>JAOUCV010000011.1 GCA_029859555.1 Gammaproteobacteria bacterium | reverse complement strand
AGGCACCGCCGCGCTTGTGCTGGCGCGCGTACATATCAAGGTAGAACTCGCCACGAATGCTACCCGTGGCGTCCTTGATACGATAGAAGTGCACGTCTTTGTGCCAGCTGTCGATGTCCTCGACTGCCTCAATCTGCAGGCCATAGAGGCGCTCCACGATCTGGAACAGGCCTTTGATCACCCGCGGTTCAGGGAAATAGGGCTTCAGTTCTTCCTGCGAAATGGCGTATTTTTTCTGCCGCAACTTTTCTGAATAGTAGGGTATGTCCCAGGCCTGCAGGTCGTCGCTGTTGTCGTGTTCGCGGGCGAAATCACGGACATCCTGCAGTTCCTGCACGGCGGCGGGTTTGGAACGTTCGGCGAGGTCTTGCAGGAAGTTCATCACCTGGTCGGTGGAGTCCGCCATTTTGGTGGCCAGCGAACGCTCGGCGTAATTGTCAAAGCCGAGCAGTGCGGCGGCTTCATGGCGCAGCGCCAGGATCTCCTCCATCAGGGCGCTGTTGTCCCACTGACCGGCATGCGGACCCTGGTCAGAGGCGCGGGTGACATAGGCGGTATACAGCTCTTCGCGCAATTCGCGGTTATCCGCATAGGTGATTACCGGGTAATAGGACGGAAACTCCAGCGTAAATACCCAGCCGTCAAGCTGACGCTGTCCGGCTGTTTGTTTTGCCAGTGAGCGGGCGCTTTCAGGCAGACCGGCCAGCAGCTTTTCATCGGTAATCTGCTTGTGCCAGGCATTGGTGGCATCCAGTACGTTGTCGCTGTACTGCGAGGACAGTTGCGACAGTTTCTGCAGTATTTCCTTGTAGCGGTCGCGTGCCTGCTGGTCCAGCTCAATGCCGGAAAGGCGGAAATCGCGCAGTGCATTGTTGATGACCTTCTGCTGCGCCGTATCCAGCCTTGTCATCTCGACACCCTCTGCGATCTGGCGAAAGGCCTTGTATAAACCTTCGTGCTGACCCATCTCGGTGCCATACTCGCTCAGTAACGGCAGGCAGTCATTATAGGTTTCACGCAAGGCATCACTGTTGACGACCGCGTTCATGTGTCCGACCGGTGACCAGGCACGGTTGATGCGGTCATCCATGTCATCCAGCGGCTCTACCAGGTTGCTCCAGCTGTAGTGCTCGTTTTCCTGCAGCAGACGTTCTACCTGACGGCGACTGTCATCCAGCAGTTCTGTGACAGCCGGCTTTACATGTTCGGGCCTGATCTTCGAGAACGGTGGCAGGCCGTTGAGTTGCAGCAGCGGGTTCGACATTCGGGTAATACCTCTTTATTTGCAGGGTGTAATGCCTGTCAGGGCTGGCTCACTTTAGCACTTTGCGCGCCACTGTTGAATGCCTGTTCAGCGGTTGCAACTCTGCCGGAATGTATCCGTGCTACATTAATAAAATTATTTCAGCTTTTAACAGGAGGCCTTTGTGTCTATCAGGGATTTTGAAAATATTTCACCGCTTATTGCTGCGTCTGCCTATGTCGACGAGGCTGCGCTGGTGGTTGGCGAGGTCAGCATTGATGAAGATGCGTCGCTATGGCCAATGGTGGTAGCGCGTGGTGATGTCAACACGATTCATATTGGCGCCCGCACCAATATTCAGGACGGTAGCATCCTGCATGTCAGCCACGACAGCGAATTTGCAGCAGGCGGGTTTGCCTTGCAGATTGGTGCTGACGTCACCGTCGGTCACCAGGCGGTCGTGCATGGATGCACTGTCGAGGACCGCTGTCTTATCGGCATGTCTGCGACCATCATGGACGGCGCCATTATCCGTTCCGGCTCCATTGTCGGTGCCGGCAGCCTGGTGCCGCCGGGGCGGGAACTGGAAGGCGGCTATCTCTGGGTTGGCTCACCGGCCCGCAAGGCGCGCCCGCTGCGGCCCGAGGAGGAAGGTTTTCTGAGCTATTCCGCGGCGCACTACGTGGAGCTGAAGAACCGCTATATGGCGAGACCTTAGGACGGTGAGCGTAATGCCTGTATCACCGGTCCGGTATCCGGCCGTACTTTTCGCCATATATAAAACGACTCGGCGGCCTGCTCCACCAGCATTCCCAGTCCATCCATGCAGCGGGCTGCGCCTCGTTGCTTTGCCCAGTCCATGAAGGCGGTAGGCCTGTCTGCATACATCATGTCGTAACAGCAGCAGTCAGTTGATATGACGCTGTCTGGCAGCGCCGGCACCTGTCCTTTGAGACTGGCAGCGGTTGCATTGATGATGAGGTCAAATGACTGTCCGGCGACATCATCCAGTCCGCAACCTTCAGTGTGTCCAAGATCGCAAAACAGGCGTGCCAGCTCGACGGCTTTTGCTGCTGTGCGGTTGGCGATCACCAGCAAGTCAGGATTTTCATCTAATAACGGCTCGATGACACCGCGCGCGGCGCCGCCGGCACCCACCAGTAACAGGCGTTTGTTTTTTAAAGTAGCACTGTTATTCAGCAGCAGGTCGCGCACCAGTCCGGCACCATCGGTGTTATCACCAAAGTGCCGCCCGTCCTGATCGAGAAGCAGTGTGTTAACCGCACCAGCACGTTCGGCACGCTGACTGCGTGTCGCTGCCAGTGCCCAGGCATCTTGCTTAAACGGTACCGTAATATTCAGACCCATGCCGCCGTGCTGCAGAAAGTCGGCAACGGCCTTGTTGAAGTCATCTTTTTCGACCAGGATAGCCTGGTAGTCGAGTTGCTGCTTTGTCTGCCTGGCAAACAGCGCATGGATGCGGGGGGATTTGCTGTGCGCAACCGGGTTGCCCATGACGGCGTAATGATCCATCAGCTTGTGGTCTTCATAGATTCACGGCGCCCCTGATTACCCTCTGCCGGCCAGTGCTGTTACGGGTCGCTGCGCAACCAGTGTGCGGCTGCTTTTGCATAATATGTCAGGATCGCATCTGCACCGGCACGCTTGAATGACAGCAGTGATTCCATCACCACGGACTTTTCATCCAGCCAGCCATTTTGTGAGGCTGCCTTGAGCATGGCGTACTCACCACTCACCTGGTAGGCAAAAGTGGGTACACCGAACTGGTCCTTTACCCGCCTGACGATATCGAGGTAAGGCATGCCCGGTTTAACCATCACCATGTCGGCGCCCTCCTCCAGGTCCAGTGCGACCTCGCGTAATGCCTCGTTACTGTTGGCAGGGTCCATCTGGTAGCTGTATTTATTGCCGCCTGCCAGGTTGGCGGCAGAGCCCACGGCATCGCGGAATGGTCCATAAAAGCTCGAGGCGTATTTTGCTGCATAGGCCAGAATTCGGGTGTTACGGTAACCGGCCTGTTCCAGTGCCGTGCGCATGGCGCCGATGCGACCATCCATCATGTCAGAGGGTGCGACGATATCGGCACCTGCCTCTGCATGCGACAGTGCCTGTTTCACCAGCACCTCGACGGTCTCGTCATTCAGAACATAACCGTGCGCATCGATCAAACCGTCCTGTCCATGAGTTGTAAAGGGGTCCAGTGCTACATCGGTAATGACGCCAAGCTCAGGCAGTGACTGTTTCAGCGCGCGTACCGCTCGCTGTGCCAGCCCTTGCGGGTTGAAGGCCTCGCGGGCATCTTCAGACTTGCTGTTTGCCGGTGTGACCGGAAACAGCGCGATGGCGGGAACACCGAGGGCATGAATTTCGCCGGCTTCCTTGAGCAGTTGGTCAATACTCAGGCGTTCAACGCCGGGCATGGAGGCAACTGCTTCACGTTGTTGCTCGCCTTCCAGTATGAAGACCGGATAAATGAGGTCGCTGCAGCTGAGTTCGGTCTCACGCATCAGCCGGCGGCTGGATTCATCATGTCGCATACGGCGCATGCGGGTGGCGGGAAAACGGCTGTTTCCCGGTGGTGTATCGGTCACTGTTACAGCTCCTGGGGAAGAGAGTACACAGTTTACCGCCGTTGGCGTTGCTATGAAATTACCATTTCATTATCAGCCTGTGTAAGCTGTAATAATGACAATGTGTCAACAGAAACAGACTGTTACGGAGCCCGGGCAGAACTGCGCCGTGGCTGCACTACTACATCAACAGTGCCCGCAACTGTCTGAATGGTATGCAACTCCGCTGACTCGCGGCCAGCTGGTGTACCTTCAGTCTGCCGTACAGCAGGAACTGCAGAGACGTTTGTGTAACGGTGTTTGCTGTTCTGCATTGCATCTATTGCAGCTGGTTTGCCGGTTTCACTATCGGTTCGATGTGGAACTGGATTATCAACAGTTGCTGGCGGCGGTACAGAATATACCCGAGCATGCACTGCTGGAACTGGTTTATGGACAGTTGCTCGCAAGTTGTAAACAGACAGGCGCACATCAGCACCTGGCTGACGGCTTTGCGCTGGCAGCAGAATATCTTTCTTCAGCGGATTATTTCCGGCTGGTACGACAACATGAGTTGCTGG
This sequence comes from Gammaproteobacteria bacterium, assembly GCA_029859555.1. GTDB lineage: Bacteria > Pseudomonadota > Gammaproteobacteria > UBA9214 > UBA9214 > UBA9214. The sequence continues at coordinate 13,389 of JAOUCV010000011.1, read as the reverse complement.
GCTGGTTGGCGCTTGCTGATAGCGCGTCCGCGCCGCAGCAACTGCAGTCATTACTGGCAGAGGCCGCCGTGATAAAACAGTTACGGGGTGATAGCGGCGTACCGTTCGGGGCTACGCATCTGGATACGCTCGGATAACAACTGCCGCGGCCTATCCTGGCTGTCAGGTGGTAATGTCTGCCGAGTAAAGAATAAATAATATAATAAATACAGTTAGATAAGGGTATTGCGGGGTGTTGTCCTGACATGCCGCTGTTGCATTAAAGATTCCTGTGCGAGCGCCGATAGACTCATCAGACAGTGACACAACAGTGTCTTCTGATGTGGGTCCAGCAGGGATTAAGGAAGATCAGGGCCCATTTCAGAAAGTATTTTTAGCCATTGCACACACAAGGGCTCACAGTCTCCTCCGACGCTGAAAAGCGTTTTCAACCCGCCGAAAGGCGGGTTTTTTTTGCATCCCGGTTGCTATCGGTGCGTTGCTAAAGGGGCCAGCCAGTCCCTGGGCTTGAGGAATACCTCGTAGAGCTCTGCTTCCGGTGTGCCGGGCTCGGGGTGCCAGTCATAGCGCCAGCTGACCTGCGGTGGCAGAGACATCAGGATCGCCTCGGTGCGACCGCCCGACTGCAGTCCAAACAGGGTGCCACGGTCATAGACCAGGTTGAACTCGACATAGCGTCCGCGCCGGTAACGCTGGAATTCCTTTTGCTGTTCTCCGTAGTCGAGGTGCTTGCGGCGTTCGACGATCGGCAGGTAGGCCGGCAGGAAATGGTTGCCGACACTGATCATCAGGGAGCAGCTGTACTCAAAACCGTTTTCGTTGAGATCGTCAAAGAACAGACCCCCGATACCGCGTGGTTCGTCACGGTGCTTGAGATAGAAGTAGTCGTCGCACCATTTTTTGTAGTCCGTATAAACATGCTCGCCAAAGGGTGTACAGGCCTCGCGTGCGAGGCGGTGCCAGTGGACCGCATCTTCGCTAAAGCCGTAGTAGGGTGTCAGGTCAAAACCACCACCAAACCACCAGACCGGATCGGCGCCCGGCTTTTCGGCAACAAAGAAACGTACATTGGCATGTGTAGTGGGCACATAGGGATTATGCGGATGAATCACCAGCGAAACTCCCATGGCCTGGAACGAGCGGCCGGCCAGCTCCGGTCGCGATGCGGTTGCCGAAGGCGGCAGCCCGGCACCGTAAACATGTGAAAAGTTGATGCCGGCCTTTTCGAATACTGCGCCATTTTCCATGACGCGGGAGCGGCCGCCACCGCCTTCCTCGCGCGACCAGCTGTCTTCGCGGAAATGCTGCTTGCCATCGGCCTGTTCGAGTGCAGCACAGATGGTGTCCTGCAGGTTCAGCAGGTAGTTACGTACCTGTTCGATATGTGTGTTGTCGATATGATTGTCAGACATGATTGGTAGCAGCTGTCCCTGTCACTGTGCGCCGGCACCACGGCCGAGAAGCTTGCCCGTCAGGCCATCACGAATCTGGCTGGGCGTATTATTGCCATGCGCACCATGCAGGATGCAGTCCAGTTGATTATTAAATGCCTTGTTTACCTGGATGGCGCTGGTAGCTGGCTTGCGCCCATGGATGTTTGCGCTGGTAGAAACCAGCGGTCTTCCCCAGGCGTGGCAGAGTTCATTGGCAAGCGGGTGTGAGGTGAGTCGAATGGCAAGTGAGTCGTGTTCGCCACGTAACCATGCCGGGGTTTCAGATCGGCATGGCAGGATCCAGGTCACCGGTGTTGGCATCTTGCCGGTTACGCGTTTTGTCGTTGCCGGGCTCAAAGGTAGCAGCAACGGCTCGAGCTGTGCCAGCTCACTTGCGATAAGGATGACGCCCTGTGCCATGGAACGTTGCTTCAATGACAGCAGTTGTAATACAGCGACACCATTGTATGGATCACAGCCCAGTCCGTACACGGTCTCTGTCGGGTAGGCGATAATGCCGCCGGCGTGCAGTTGCCGAACCGCTTCGCGTATACGCCAGTTCATGGCGTACCTGACCTGACTGGATTTTCAGCAGTGCAAATCAAGATCAATCCGTCGCTTTCTCCATTTCCGGTAGCGGCTTGTCCCATGCTTCGACAAATTTACAGTCCTGCTGCGGGCATACACGCTGGGTACCGGAACGCTTGGTTGTCTTGATCGAGGTGATCGGCCAGTGACAGTCCGGGCAGGGCTGTGCCAGCGGCTGGTTCCAGATGGCATATTTGCAGTCCGGGTAACGTTCACAGGAAAAGAACAACTTGCCACGCCGCGATTTGCGTTTGAGGATGCTGCCTTTCTTGCACTCCGGGCACTGTACACCGGTATTTTCCGGTTTTTCCAGCGGTTCGATGTATTTGCAGTTCGGGTAGCTGCTGCAGCCAATGAACTTGCCGTAACGTCCGGAGCGAATAATCAGGTCGGATTCACACTGCGGACAACTGCGGCCTTCAACGACTTCCGGAGCCGCACTTTCCTGGTCTTCACCGACATTACGCGTGTACTTGCAATCCGGGTAGCCCGAGCAGCCGAGAAAGAAGCCGCCCCGGCCCAGGCTCATCTGTAATTGCTTGCCGCATTCCGGGCATTTTTCCTCGACCGGTTTTGGATAGGGACGGTCGTAGTCCTTGCCAATGAGTTTCTGGAATGGTTTCCAGAATTCATTCATCACAGGTATCCAGTCTTTTTCACCGCGGGAGACGGCATCCAGTTCATCTTCCAGGCCGGCAGTAAAATCGTAATCTACATAGGGAGTGAAATTCTCGGTGAGAAATTCAACCACCACACGACCAACATCCGTCGGGTAAAAGCGTTTCTTCTCCAGCGTAACGTACTCACGTGCCTGCAATGTCGAGATGATCGTTGCATAGGTGGAGGGACGGCCAATGCCATACTCTTCCAGTGCCTTTACCAGGCTCGCCTCGGAATACCGTGGCGGTGGCTCGGTGAAATGCTGGTCGGCGCGCACATCACTCAGTGTGCAGGCATCACCCTTTTGCAGCGGCGGCAAAATGCTTTCGTCACTGCCGCCCTTCTTGTCATCTACGTCTTCCTGGTAGACAGCCATAAACCCCGGGTCGACGATGGTCGAGCCATTGGCACGAAAGAAATTACCTTCTCCACATTTGAAATCCACGCTGACGGTATCAATGGTTGCATGAATCATCTGGCTGCTGATGGTGCGTTTCCAGATAAGCTCATAAAGCTTGAGTTGCTCAGCGGACAGGTATTTTTTGATATCGTCCGGGGTTTTCAGGATGGATGTAGGGTGGATTGCCTCGTGTGCTTCCTGGGCATTCTTGGCCTTGGTCTTATAGGTTCTGGGTTCTGCGGGCAATGCATCCTTGCCATAGCGTTCCGGGATGTAGCTGCGCAGTTCTTCCAGGGCTTCCGGTGACAGGTTGACCGAATCGGTACGCATGTAGGTAATCAGGCCGGCAGCTTCTTCACCGGTGTCGATCCCCTCGTACAATTGCTGCGCAACACGCATGGTGCGGCTGGCGGTAAAGCCAAGTTTGCGAGCCGCTTCCTGTTGCAGGGTAGAGGTTGTGAAAGGCGCTGTCGGATTACGTTTGCGCTGTTTCTTTTCTACCTTGTCGACAACCAGTTTGCCGTCTGCGGCGGTTAGCAGTTCTGCTCTTGCCTGGTTGGCGCTGTCTTCATCGGTGATCGAGAATTGCTTGAGTTTCTCATCATGCAAGTGTGTCAAACGTGCGACAAAGTCCTGTTTATCCTTGCCGAGATCACCTTCCAGGGACCAGTACTCGCGTGGTTTAAAACTTTCTATCTCAACCTCGCGTTCCACGATCATGCGCAATGCCGGGCTTTGCACGCGCCCGGCAGACAGGCCACGGCGTATTTTTTTCCACAGCAATGGCGACAGTTTGAAACCCACCAGGTAGTCGAGCGCACGCCGTGCCTGCTGGGCATTGACCAGTTCGCTGGACAGATCGCGCGGGTTTTCTACTGCTTCGTTAACGGCGTTTTTGGTGATGGCATTGAAGACTACCCGGTGCACCGACTTGTCTTTCAGCGCCTTGCGCTCCTTGAGCAGTTCACACAGGTGCCATGAAATGGCTTCACCCTCGCGATCCGGGTCAGTCGCCAGAAACAGGGCATCAGATTTCTTCATCTCCCTGACGATGGCATCGACATGTTTTGAATTACGGTCGATCAGCTGGTACTTCATATCGAAGTCATGCTCGGTATCGACCGCACCTTCCTTTGGAACGAGGTCGCGGACATGCCCGTAGGACGCCATGACGTTATAGTCCTTGCCAAGATACTTCTTGATGGTTTTGCACTTGGCAGGTGATTCTACGATTACAAGGTTCTTGCTCATAGTGATGTTGTCTGGATCGACGCTTTGTCGACCGTGTAGTGACTACTGAAAGTCAGTGGAGGTGGTTGGACAGGTTGTCAGAGACAAGGTCTTCCACCCAGCTATAGGCTGCTTCTTCACCGGGCTGGTTGATCAGCACCATGAGGATGACCCATTTCAGCTGTTCCAGGTCAAAGTCCTCATTTTCCAGCGCCATGGCACGGTCAATGGCCAACTCGCGGCTGGCAGGCGTCAATACGTCCATTTGTTCAAGGAACAGAATAAAACCGCGACAGGCACTATCCAGACGTTGCATTTCAACATTTGAAAAAAGCCGCAGGGAGCGGTCAGATTGTGAGTCTGGCGGGTTGGGTTCGCTGGCCAGACCTTCCATCCAGAGAAAGGCGCGATCTATCTCCAGAGTTGGGAAACCCGCCTGACTGAGCTCTTGCTGGACTGACTCGCGGTCAGGTGTGACCGGGCTGTCTTCGTCCATATAATAGTTTTCAAACAGGTACATCAGCACGTCAAAGACGTTTTCTTTCATCATTATACCTTTTATTTCAATCGGTTATAGATTCCACCGGGGCTGGAGGCGATATAACCACTCATTTCCAGCTGCAGGAGCATGGAGGAAACTTCGGCTGGCGTCAATCCGCTACTTGTCACCAGCTGATCAATGGAAGTGTTTTCAAATTCAATACTATCAAGGAGTTGCAGGTAATCGGCGTCGAGTTCGCGGGCCAGATCCGGGTGTTCCTCAGGCCGGCCGGGATTGGGCTGTTGCGAACAGGCACCCGCCAGTGCACCCAGCTCATCAATGACATCCTGCGCCGTTTCAACCAGTTTTGCACCCTGACGTATCAGGTGGTGGCAACCCCGTGCCAGCGGATTATGAATTGAGCCAGGGATGGCAAACACCTCTCGCCCCTGTTCTCCGGCATTGCGGGCACTGATCAGTGATCCGGAACGCAGTGCGGCTTCTACCACCAGTGTGCCGAGACTGAGCCCGCTAATGATACGGTTGCGGCGCGGAAAATTTTCGGCGAGCGGCGGGGTAGCCACCGGAAACTCCGAGATTAGTGCACCCTCGGTGGCAATCTGCCTGGCCAGGTCGCGGTGGCGTGCCGGGTACACCCGGTCCAGGCCGGTACCCATGACCGCAATGGTGGCACCTCCGGCGTCGAGTGCACCCTGGTGGCTGGCCGCATCAATGCCCAGGGCCAGTCCGCTGGTAATGATCAGGCCGGAGGCCGACAGGTGCCGGGCAAATTCAGTGGCTGTTTGCTGTCCGGACGCGGTTGGGTTGCGACTGCCCACCATGGCCAGTTGTGGTTCGCCGAGAAGTGCAGCATTGCCGTGAATATAAAGGATTGGCGGTGGTGCCGGAATCTGCTGTAGCAGCGCGGGATAGTCCGGATCGCAATAGCACATAATCCGGTTACCCGGTTTTTCGTGCCAGTTGAGGTCCTGCTCGATGGCGGCTTTGTCGGGCCGTTGCAGGGCTTTAATGCTTGCCTGTTTCAGGCCCAGCTGACGTAACTGTTCGCTGTCGAGTTGTTGCAGATCACCCGGGTTCGGGAAGCGCTCCAGCAAGCGATGCAGGGTCACCGCGCCCACGCCGGGAGCGTGGTACAGGGTGAGCCAGTCAGAAAGGGTATCTGTGGAGATGCTGAGTGTGCCAGCCATGATGGCTAGCTTACACTCAGCAGTGTTGAGCCGTTCTGTTTATACATGTGTTCACCATCCTTGGCGTTAACATTGTGAGGCCCTGTTGTCAGGGCGTGCGTACGAAGTCGTTAATATTGATAGCGCTGGTTGCTTTCATGACCAGCCCAAAGCTGACCTTGTCAAAGGTGCGAAATACCATGATAAGACCGGCATCTTCATCCGGCAGCTTCACGGCATCATTACGCTTGCCGCTGACGGTGTCCTTGATGGTACGGCCTCTCTTGAAGATTCTGAACACATGACCGACTTCAAGGCCTTCGCGGGTGCCGAGATCAATGGCTACCACATTGAACTGGCCAATCTGGCTGACGCCGTCAATCACTGAAATGATCCGGCCTTCGAGGTCGGTCTCGGGTGCATGTGGCTGAAAGTGCGTAACCGGCGTGGACTCGTTTGCCGGCAGCAGACGGTCACCGACCCGGATTTCACGGGTGGTTTGTGCCAGAAAGATGGTGGCCGGATCACCGAACTGCTCGACCGGGCCGGTACCTACATAAAGTGCTTCATAGCCAAGTAATTCGTCGGTATCCGGGTCGATATAGGGGCCACCCGGGTGGTAGAGATCAAATATCGTTTCACTTTTATCATCAATGCCGCGGGCATAGACCCGGTCACTGACGCCGGTGATCACGTGTTCGCCGGCACTTGCAACGACGTAGGGTGCCTTGTCCAGTGTCTCTGCATCTACCACAAGGGCGCGTGTCAGGAATGGCCGTATCGCGTCCAGCGGTATGGTAGGAATGGCGTTTTCGAGGCTCTCCACGCGCACCTGCGGTGACAGGTCAACGGTTGGATATCCGCGTGACATACGCAGCTGCGGTTTACCGTCGACATAAACCAGCGTCAGGATATCGCCGGGGTAGATCAGGTGCGGGTTTTCAACCTGTGGATTGACATACCAGACTTCCGGCCAGAGCCAGGGGTCGCGCAGAAACATGGCTGAGATATCCCAGAGGGTGTCACCCTTGACGACCACGTAGCGGTCCGGGTGTTCCGGGTTGAGAACCACGTCTGCTGCATACAGAAAACCTGCGAACAAAGCGGCGAAGACCATTCCTGTTAATTTCTTGATTGGCATAGGTGTCCCTTTACGTCGAGTATGTATCGATGCCTGTCAGATTAGCGGTAGCAATGTTGCTGCTTCCGGCTGCCCCGGTTCATGCGCGAGTCTAGCGGAAAATCCACACAGAACAAAACCTTTTATGAATTTCTGCCGTCGCCACATTGACGTTTGTGCTACAGTATATTGGAAATAAATTTCCAGAATCGTGACGGCAATCACATGGCTATCCTCAATATCCTGCACTTCCCTGACCCGCGTTTGCGCAACGTTGCCCAACCTGTAGAAGCGGTGGACGACAACATCCGCAAACTTGCGGATGACATGCTTGAGACCATGTATGCAGCGCCAGGCATCGGATTGGCAGCTACCCAGGTCAATGTAGATAAACGGGTCATCGTCATTGATATATCGGAAGAAAAGAACCAGCCTTTATACCTGATTAACCCCGAAATCATCGAGTTGGCAGGTGTCGAGGAAATGGAGGAGGGTTGTCTCTCTGTCCCTGGCATCTATGAAACGGTAAAGCGTGCCGACCAGGTGCGTATCCGTGCACTGGGTTTGGACGGAAAAGCCTTTGAAATGGAGGCAAACGAGCTGCTGGCCGTATGTATTCAGCATGAAATTGATCACCTCGATGGCAAGCTGTTTGTTGACTACCTGTCGCAGCTCAAGCGTACCCGGATCCGGAAAAAACTTGAAAAAGAGCAGCGCCAGCCGGCTCCGGAACCTGCAGCGTCATCCGACATGCGGGTTATTTGACCCTTCCTGTATCCAGTCGTCAGGGATACTGCCAATCGTATGAACATAGTATTTGCCGGGACGCCGGATTTCTCTGTGCCCGCATTACAGGCGTTGCTGGACAGCCCCCATGAGGTTGTCGCGGTGTACACACAGCCCGACCGGCCGTCCGGTCGCGGGCGCAAGACCAGTGCCAGCCCGGTAAAGCAGCTTGCACTGCAGCATGACCTGGCTGTTTATCAGCCTGTCTCATTAAAATCCGCTGAGGCTCAACAGGCGCTTGCTGCGTTGCAGCCGGATTTAATGGTGGTTATAGCCTATGGCCTGATCTTGCCTGCTGCAGTGCTGGCGCTGCCGCGCCTGGGATGTGTCAACGTACACGCCTCGCTACTGCCGCGCTGGCGCGGTGCGGCACCGATACAGCGTGCGATCCTGGCCGGCGACCGTGAGACCGGTGTCTGCCTGATGCAGATGGATGCCGGGCTTGATACCGGGCCGGTACTTGCCAGCGCGCGCTGTCCGATTGAGGCAGATGATAGCGGTAGCCGGTTGCACGACAGGCTGGCGCAACAGGGCGCGCAATTGTTGTCAGACAAGCTCGCAGCTATTGAGCGCGGTGAGCTTGCAGCCGTACCACAGGATGATTCGCTTGCCTGCTATGCCAGCAAACTGGAAAAGGCAGAAGCGCGGATTGACTGGACCATGGCGGCAGATGAAATCATGCGACGCATCAAGGCGTTCAATGCATGGCCGGTTGCCGAGACGCGCTACGGTGATCGCCAGCTGAGGATCTGGGATGCGCGGCTGCTTGCGGGTGATGCAGATGCGCTGCCGGGTACGGTGCTGGTAGCCGACAAGGAAGGTGTCGAGGTTGCCTGTGGCAAGGATCGCTTGCAGCTACTCAAGCTGCAGCTGCCGGGTGGGCGTGCTGTCAGTGCCGGCGAGTTTGTCAATGCACATGCAATTGCCGGTATGCGTCTCGATGCTGCGTCGTAGTTTCCCTGAGCGACTGCAATGACGATTGATGCGCGTGCCTGTGCAGCCCGGGTGCTGTCGCAAGTGATAAGCGACGGCCGATCATTGTCAGAGGCATTACCTGCAGCGGTACAGGCAATAACAGATGCACGTCAGCGGGCGCTGGTGCAGGAGTTGTGTTACGGGACGCTGCGCTGGTATTACCGTCTGGATGCAATGTTGCAGCGATTGCTGAACAAGCCACTGAAACAACGTGATGCAGACGTGCGCGGTGTTTTGTTGCTGGGACTGTACCAGCTGGACCAGCTGGCAATGCCGCAGCGGGTAGCTGTCAATGAAACAGTACAGGCGACCCATGCACTGAACAAGCAATGGGCAAGCGGACTGGTGAACGCAGTGTTACGTAATTACCAGCGTCAGTCGGCACAATTGCAGGAGGCTGTTGCCGTCGAGCCGGTTGCCCGTTATGCGCATCCCGCCTGGTTGATTGAGCGGTTGCAATCCGATTGGCCGGATGACTGGGAAGCTGTTTTGACGGCCAATAATGCGCGGCCGCCCTTTAGCCTGCGCATCAACAGGCAACGTATAACGCGTGATGAATACCTTGAAAAGTTGACAGAGCTGTCACTTGAGGCGCGACCACTGGCATATGTTGACAGCGCAATCAGGCTGGACCGGCCGGTGCCGGTAGATATTCTGCCCGGATTCGCCGAGGGTTATATATCGGTGCAGGACGGCGCAGCGCAGCTGGCAGCCGGTTTGCTTGACCTGCAACCGGGGCAACGGGTACTGGATGCCTGCGCCGCACCTGGCGGCAAGACTGCGCATATACTGGAAGCAGAACCGGCACTGGCAGAGCTTACTGCCGTTGATATCGAGGGGCGTCGGCTGCTGCGTAGCAGAGAAAACCTGTCGCGCTTGTCACTGAGCGCCAATCTGGTGCAGGGCGACGCTGCTGCAACCTCTGACTGGTGGGATGGTCAGAGCTATGACCGTATATTGCTGGATGTTCCCTGCTCTGCGACCGGTGTGATCCGGCGGCACCCGGATATCAAGTTACTGCGCCGTGCGGAAGATATTACCGGGCTGCTGAGGTTGCAGATGCAACTGCTGCAGGCGATGTGGCCCTTGTTGTCGTCTGGCGGTATGCTTTTGTACTGTACCTGTTCGATATTGGCAGACGAAAACAGTGACCAGATCGGACGTTTTCTGGAAGCGCAGCAGGATGCGGCTGAGTTGCCGATAGCAGCAGGCTGGGGACATGAATGCCGGCATGGCAGGCAGATTTTTCCCGGTGAGAATGAAATGGACGGATTTTACTTTGCATGTTTAACCAGCACCGCCTGATCGGGCAACTGCCCGTTGTTAGCTTTACCGGCTCTATTCGATGCCGGGCGGTGCTGTTGTTGCTGGTGCTTGCCAGCTGCATGCCGCTACCGGTGTCTGCTGCAGACCCCGGTATTTTTCAGCTTGAAGATGCACATACCTGGCGCACCGAAGAAGGCGATTACCTGGGAGCACAGTTCGAGATATTCTTGAGTTCAGGCGCCGAAGAAGCCGTCAAAAACGGGGTACCGCTGACGTTTGAATTCCAGGTGCAGGTGGTCAAGAAGAATACCTGGTTATGGGACAGTGTCGAAATCGAGCTGGTACGCTATAGACAGCTCCAGTATCACGCACTCAGCGAGAGCTACCTGGTAAAGGATGTGTCTGCAGGCAGCCAGGGGAATTACCGGCGACTGGATGATGCCTTGCGGGCAGTTGGTAATCTTCAAAGCCTGTTATTGTCCGATGAAACGCTTGATTCCAAACTGAATTACCAGATTCGCCTGCGCGGCAGTCTGGATATTGAATCACTACCGACCCCGGTGCGCCTGATTGCCTACGTGTCGTCTTCCTGGGACATGACAAGCAAGTGGTATTCATGGCTGCTGGTTCGCTAAAACGCAGCAGCTTCGGCGTTTTGCCGATGCTGGTGCTGTTTACACTGCTGCTGGTATCTCTTTACTTTCTCAGCGACGCAACCGATAACTCCGAGCACTTTGGGCAGATGTACTCGCTGTTGCTTATTATCAATGCAGCCAGCCTGGTCTTGCTTGGTGCGTTGGTGGCGGCCAATATTTTCAAGCTGATCAGGCAGCACCGGATGAATGTTGCCGGCGCGCGCATGACCAGTCGCCTGGTTGTAATGTTCGTGGTGCTGTCGATTGTACCGGTATCTGTGGTTTACTACTTTTCCCTGCAGTTTTTACATCGTGGCATCGACAGCTGGTTTGATGTGCGTATAGAAAAGGGACTGGATGATGCGCTTGACCTGAGCAGGGCTTCGCTGGATGTGAAGTTGCATGATGTGCTTGATATGACCATCAACCTGGCGGAAGAGCTTTCCAGCGAGCCTGCCGCAACCCTGCCACTGACACTCTATGATCGCCGTGTGCGCAGTGGTGCTGCTGAACTCACCCTGATCGGTGGTGATGGTCGTATTGTTGCTTCAAGCCTGTCTGACCTGACAGATATTATTCCCAATCAACCGCCCAGCGAGATGCTGGTGCTGATGCGTAATCGGCAGCATTACATCGGCCTTGATCCGGTTGGTGAAAGCGGTTTGTATGTGCGCGCACTGGTGCCGGTATTGTCATCCCGGTCAGACAACGAGGTTTATACCTTACAGGCACTCTACGAGGTCTCGGAACGTTTCAGTGAGCTTGCCGAGGGCGTGCAGTCGGCCTATACGCGCTATAACGAGCTGAGCTATCTGCGTACGCCGCTGAAATTCAGCTACACAGTGACCCTGTCGATCGTGCTGGTATTGAGTTTGCTGGCCGCCATCTGGGCTGCCTTTCATTCGGCGCGGCGCCTGGTTGCGCCGGTGCGAGATATGGCCGAGGCCACGCATGCGGTTGCAGAGGGTGATTACAGCAAGCGGCTGGCAGTAGCCAGTGATGACGAGTTGGGATTTCTGGCACGTTCATTTAACGACATGACCCGCCGTCTGGCCAAGTCGCGGCAAGAGGCGACTCGCGGGCGACAGCAGATAGAAGGCCAGCGCGCCTATCTTGAGGTGGTGCTGGCGAACCTGTCTTCAGGCGTTATCAGTATGGGTGCCGACACGGTACTTCGGGCTGTTAACCGCAGCGCACAGCAAAATCTCGATATTGATATCAAACGTTATCTCGGACGGGAACTGAAGGAACTGGCTGCCGACCATGTTTTTCTGAAACCCTTTGTGGATGTGGTCATGAGGCACCGCGAGCTGGGGGATGCCTCATGGCAGGAACAGGCCTCGCTGTTCGGCAAGCATGGACGCCAGGTACTGATGTGCCGGGGCACCGTGCTGGAAGCGACCGGCGAGCGTGGCGGCGGCATGGTACTTGTTTTTGATGATGTGACGGCATTGATTCAGGCGCAACGTGATGCGGCCTGGGGTGAAGTGGCGCGCCGGCTGGCGCATGAAATAAAGAATCCATTGACCCCGATCCAGCTGTCTGCGGAACGTTTGCGTCGCCGCTATCTGCAAAGCATGGATGCGGATGATGCAGAGGTGCTTGACCGGGCGACACGAACCATTGTTAACCAGGTGGATGCCATGAAGGAGATGGTTAACGAATTTAGTGAATATGCGCGTGTTCCACGCATCAACCTGAAGTTGATGGATCTCAATCAACTGGTCAGGGAGGTACTGGATCTGTACCGCAGCAGTGAGCTGGATACCACAATCCGGGAAGACCTGGCAGCCGTTGCCATGAATATTGAAGGCGATGACGTCCGGCTGCGGCAATTGCTGCACAATTTGCTCAAAAATGCGCTGGAAGCTGTCAGGCAGAGGCCGGATTCCTGTGTCACAGTTGCAACCCGGCTGGTTACGGCAGAGGGGCCGCAACAGGTTGAGTTGCGTGTTGATGATAACGGTCCCGGTATCGAGCAGGGCATACTGGAAAATGTTTTTGAGCCCTATGTTTCTACCAAGCCAAAAGGCAGTGGCCTGGGCCTGGCGATCGTCAAGAAAATTGTTGAAGAACATGGTGGCACAATCATTGCCGATAACAGTGAGGCGGGTGGTGCACAGATCAGGATCCGGTTGATGCTGGTGGCTGCGAATGCAGGGTCTGAACCGGAATCGTATCAACAGACATCTGCACATGATGCTGGGTTATAATCTTTTTTGATGTTATGCCTGCACCCGCAGGCGATGGAACTTATATGAATCAGGCACCGCGTATGACGGTACAGGCAGCATGACAGCACAACACATTCTGGTGGTTGATGACGAGCCTGATATCCGCAGTCTTGTAAAGGACATTCTTGAGGATGAAGGTTATTCAGTTGCAATTGCAGAGGGTGGCGAGGCCGCGCGCAAGGCACGCCGTACGCGCCGCCCGGATCTGATTCTGCTGGATATCTGGATGGACGACGTCGACGGAATTACGCTGCTGCGGGAATGGTCTGAAAGCGGTGATCTGCCCTGCCCTGTTGTAATGATGTCCGGCCACGGAACCGTTGAAACAGCGGTTGAGGCGACCCGGCTGGGGGCCTACGATTTTATTGAAAAGCCTATTTCACTTGCCAAGCTG
>JAOUCV010000010.1 GCA_029859555.1 Gammaproteobacteria bacterium | reverse complement strand
CACTGCGCTCCTGTGTATCCAGCAAGCGCTCTCCGTCAGCGGCCAACGCAGCCTGCAAGGCTTCCAGCACGCGATCAGCATCAACCTGCTCTTCCCGCAGTCGCCGCGCATCCTTGTCGGCGGCAGCAAACTCCATTGAATCACGCAACATGCTTTCAATGTCGCTGTCACCCAGTCCGTAGGAAGGCTTCACCTCGATGCTGCTGGTTACACCCTGCGTCTGTTCTTCAGCGGTCACATTCAGCAAGCCGTCGGCATCCACCTGGAATGTCACCCGGATTCGTGCCGCACCGGCCACCATTGGCGGAATATCGCGTAGCTCAAAGCGCGCCAGCGAGCGGCAATCATCAACCAGCTCGCGCTCACCCTGCACCACGTGTACCGACATGGCCGTTTGGCCATCCTTGAAGGTGGTGAATTCCTGCGCACGCGCAGTCGGAATGGTGGTGTTGCGATGAATCACCTTTTCAGTCAGGCCGCCCATGGTCTCCAGCCCCAGCGACAGCGGGATCACATCCAGCAGCAGCATATCGTCATCCGGCTTGTTACCGGCAAGTATATCAGCCTGTATGGCAGCGCCGATGGCAACCACCCTGTCAGGATCAAGATCCACCTGTGGCTGTGCCGCGAAAAATTCTGCGATACGCTCCCGCACCAGGGGCACGCGGGTGGAACCACCCACCATCACCACCGACTGCACCCCGGCTGCGCGTATGCCGGCATCACGCAGGGCGCGGCGACATGGCCCCAGCGTCTTTTCCACCAGTGGCGCAATCAGACTGTTGAATTCATCAAGACTGAGGCTACCTGACCAACTGGAGCCGTCATCACGACTGACAGTAATAGCGGTTGTCTCATCTTTAGACAGGGCTTCCTTGGCAGTGCGGGCAAGCTGCAACAGATGGCGCTGTTGCCCGTGACCGGCAGTGGCATCTATAGCGGCCTGCTGCATCAGCCAGTCGGCAACCAGCCTGTCCATGTCATCACCGCCCAGCGCGGTATCGCCGGCCGTTGACAGCACCTCGAATACACCTTTATTGAGACGCAGAATGGAGATATCAAAGGTACCGCCACCCAGGTCATAAACAGCGATGATACCTTCCGAACCTTTATCAAGTCCGTAGGCGACCGCAGCAGCAGTCGGTTCATTTAGCAGCCGCAGCACGTTCAGACCGGCAAGCCGGGCTGCATCCTTGGTGGCCTGGCGTTGTGCATCATCAAAGTACGCCGGCACCGTCACTACCACACCCTGCAACTCGCCACCCAGCGTTTGTTCGGCACGGATGCGCAACTCACGCAGTATTTCGGCTGACACCTCGACCGGGCTGATATCCCCGGCAGCAGTATGCAGCAGCGGCATACCAGTGCTGCCCGGTACAAATTTATACGGCAGGTAAGCGCCCGCCTGTTGTATATCTTCTACACCACGGCCCATCAACCGTTTCACCGAGGCAATGGTATTCAGCGGGTCTGCCTGTGCGAACGTCAGTGCCGCCTGGCCGACAACGGCTTTATTTTCCGCAGAATAATGCACCACAGACGGTAACAGGTGAGATCCCTCTGCGTCCGGCAGGGTTTCTGCTACCCCGCTGCGAACACTGGCAACCAGCGAATTGGTGGTACCGAGATCAATACCCGCCGCCAGCCGATGCCGGTGTGGCGCGCTTGATTCACCCGGTTCTGATATTTGTAAAAGTGCCATCGTGTATCACATCTGCCAGATTGTCCGCTCTCCCTCCGGGAGAGGCTTGTGGAGAGAAAAATTACAACCGCGAACTTTAGCTGATTTCATCCTCAAGTGTTACTTCAAGCTCCATGGCTTCTTCCTGGAGTTTGCGAAAGAACTGCATCTTCGTCAGGGTATCTGCAATCAGAGCAAAACGTTCAGAACTGTCGTTTGCGAACTGTTTTTCCAGCAGCGCAATCCGTTCATCAATATCACCGGCAATACGGTCCATAATCAAACCGAGTGCCGCAAAAACATCATCCGCTTCACGCACTGTACCCAGCGACTCACGCAGCTCCATCTGCTCCATAAGAAACTCCACATCACTGGTCGTGTTGTGTTCATCATCCAGCTGATAACCGTCCAGCTCCAGCAGATAACGCCCACGCAACAGTGGATCCTTCAGCCGCTGGTAAGCCTCGTTGATTTGCGTCGCCCGCTGCATGGAAATGCGTCGTTCCTGATCACTGCCACTGGCAAAGCGATCGGGATGCACAGTACGTTGCAACTCGCGGTAACGGCTGTCCAGCTGTTCCGTATCCACCTCAAAAGACTGCGGCAGACCGAACAATTCAAAGTGGGTTGTGGAGAGATCCGCAGCCATAGTAGAAACACAGGAGAACCTGAAAAAGACATCGACTGTATGCCGGCGTCAGATGTTAAAACTTTCCCCACAGCCGCACTCATCCTTGACATTGGGATTCTTGAACTGAAATCCCTCGTTAAGGCCTTCACGCGCATAATCAAGCTCGGTGCCGTCGAGATACACCAGGCTCTTGGGGTTAACAAGAATTTTGACGCCATGATCATCGAAGACAACATCATCATCTTCAACGACATCGGCATACTCCATCACATAGGCCATACCGGAACAACCGGTGGTCTTTACCCCCAGCCGCAAACCAACACCCTTGCCACGCTGGTCCATAAACGTCCTTACCCGGTCAGCTGCCGCTTCTGTCAGTGTAATTGCCATAAGCCCGTCCTAGTGCGCCGCCCATTGAACCGAATCAAGGTCAATACCATCCTTGTACATGTCCCACAATGGCGAAAGCTCACGCAACTTGTCGACCTTTTCGCGTAACAGTGCGGCGACATAATCTATTTCTTCCACGGTAGTAAAACGACCAATGGTAAACCGAATGGAGCTGTGGGCGAGCTCGTCATTGCGGCCCAGCGCCCTCAGCACATAGGACGGTTCCAGGCTGGAACTGGTACAGGCAGAGCCCGAAGATACTGCCATATCCTTCAGCGCCATGATCAGACTCTCGCCTTCCACGTAGTTGAAACTGACATTGAGGTTACCTGAAATTCGCTGGTCCATATCACCATTCAAATACACCTCTTCCATATCACTGAGGCTGCTCCACAAGCGGTCCCGCAACTGGCGAATACGCGCATCGTCTTGTGCCATCTCTTCACGCGCAATCCGGAAGGCCTCGCCCATGCCGACAATCTGGTGTGTCGGCAGGGTACCGGAACGCAGCCCGCGCTCGTGACCGCCGCCATGCATCTGTGCTTCCAGGCGCACCCGTGGTTTGCGGCGCACATACAGCGCACCGATACCCTTGGGACCATAGGCCTTGTGCGCCGAGAACGACATCAGGTCGACCTTGAGCTTCTCGGTATCGATCTCGATCTTGCCGGCACTTTGCGCCGCATCTACGTGAAACACGATCTTGCGGTCACGGCAGATTTCGCCAATTGCTGCAATATCCTGGATTACGCCTATTTCGTTGTTTACTTGCATGATGGAAACCACGGTGGTGTCATCACGGATGGCAGCTTCAAATTTTTTCAGGTCAAGCAGACCATTCGGTTCAGGATCCAGGTAGGTGACCTCGTATCCCTCACGCTCCAGCTGACGACAGGTATCCAGCACCGCCTTGTGCTCGGTCTTGAGCGTGATAATGTGTTTGCCGTTCTTGTGGTAAAAGTGGGCGGCGCCCTTGATGGCGAGGTTATTGGACTCGGTTGCACCCGATGTCCAGATAATTTCCTTGGGGTTGGCATTCATCAGTGCCGCGACATCAACACGCGCCTGTTCCACGGCCGCCTCTGCCTTCCAGCCAAATTCGTGTGAACGCGAGGCCGGGTTGCCAAACAGGCCCTGCCGCGTCAGGCAGCTGCACATCTTTTCAGCCACACGTTCGTCTACCGGTGTGGTTGCAGAATAATCCATGTAAATCGGGATACTAATATTCATTTGGTATACCTGTAAGTTTGTCTCACAAAATCCAGAATAACCTGCCTGGCCAAACGATCAGACAATAGTACTGACCAACCCGGGCGTTTCCATTGTCACAGTGTTCTGTTGTCGCCGCACAATTTCACTCACCTTCTCCCTGTCAAGAAAACCGGCCAGCGTAATATCGTTCAGAAATCCGTAGATTTCCGCGCCAAGTTTTTGCCACAATGCATGCGTCAGGCAGCGTTCACCCTCCTGGCAATCCTCTTTACCTTCACACAAGGTGGCATCAATGCTTTCACCGATGGCGTTGAGTATCCTGGCAATGGTGATTTCCGCTGGACCATGTGCCAGGCGGTAACCACCACCCGGGCCACGCAAGCCAGTCACCAGACCCTTCTTTTTCAGCTTCGCAAACAGCTGTTCAAGATACGACAGCGAAATACCCTGGGTTTCAGAAATATCCGCCAGCGTCACCGGGCCATCGTCATACCGAATCGCCAGATCGAGCATGGCCGTTACTGCATAACGCCCTTTGGTTGAAAGCCTCATCTCGTTTACCCGTCAACAAGCCAACGGACACATGTCTGTCCGGCAGCCAATAACCTACTAAAATACTCAGGTACTAATTATGCGGCAGTCCGGGGTAACTGGCAAGGTTTTGGATACTACTCAGGAGAGATATACGGGCAGGAAAATTCTTCAGGATTCAACGCTAAGTAACGGTTTTTTGGCGGCCTGGCGGTCCGCCGCGTCAGGTACTACCACCCTGCCGGGGATAAAACGGTGTCCCTGCATCAGGCAATAACCCAGCCATTTTTGCAAAAATCTGTTCATGCGCCACTTTTCAACCAGCGTGTAGCGGTTATACATGCGATTATAGCTGGCGTGGCGCACGCCACGACGTCGGCCACAGGAGATCACTTCACCAACCTGCGCGTCATGATACATGCGCACCTGCATATCCGGCGCCGGAAAACTGCCCTGCTGATCGTGAAAATGGTAGGTCAGATTCAGTGTCGTGGTGAACTTGCAGCGCTCGACGATGCGCAGGTGTAATTCAAGTACACCGTCAATCTGTGAACAGACCTCGTCAGGCATGGCATCCAGGTCCGGAACCAGATTGCGCAAGCGGATGTAGTTGGATTCATACAATTCCATCAAGCCTGCAAAGCTTTGTGCAGGGATACCGTTGTGCAAAAAATGTCTGACTGTGCAATCCATGTTCCGATCATATCATGTTAACTGTTAACTGCTTAATAACTGCAGAGACGCAAAGTGCTGGTATTTGTAGCGCTATCGGCGATAATTGGCATATCTTGATTACACTGTAACAGTTGACATAAAACCATATTCATGTCTGTTAAAGCCATCATTACGCAGTTGCTGGCGCAATTACCGGAGCATTGTGTACTTTCACATGCGGAAGATCTGCGTCCGTACGAATGTGATGCACTATCTGCCTACCGTACATTGCCGCTGGCCGTTGTTATTCCGGAAACCGAACAGCAAATACGTATTGCCCTGCAAATCTGTTCGGAAAACAAGGTGCCGGTTGTAGCACGCGGTTCGGGAACCGGCCTGTCTGGCGGTGCACTGCCGCATGCACAGGGCATCCTGCTCAGCCTGGCAAGGTTTAACCGCATCATCGAGATTGATCCGCAGAACCGTACAGCACGGGTACAACCCGGCGTTACCAATCTTGCTATCTCCGCTGCCGCGGCCGCCTATGGCCTCTACTATGCACCGGACCCCTCTTCACAGCTTGCCTGTTCTATTGGCGGTAACGTTGCCGAGAATGCCGGCGGCGTGCACTGCCTCAAGTATGGACTGACAACGCACAATATCCAGGCACTGGAGGTACTGACCATTGACGGAGAGCAACTGACGATTGGCAGTCAGGCACTGGATGCCCCCGGTTACGACCTGCTGGCGCTACTCACCGGTTCGGAAGGACTGCTGGCGATTACCATCGAAATTACCGTAAAACTGCTGCCCTGCCCCGAAGTTGCTCAAGTCGTTATGGCATCGTTCGACTCGGTCAACGCGGCCGGCACCGCGGTTACCGCTACTATTGCCAGCGGTATCATTCCAGCCGGCCTCGAGTTGCTGGACCGACCGGCGATCGAGGCGGTTGATAAATTCATTAACACCGGCTACCCGAAAGACGCCGCTGCCATCCTGCTGTGCGAACTTGACGGCACCCAGGCCGATGTAAGTGCACAAATAGAACGCGTTGAACGTGTCTTTACAGAGGCCGGCGCGACCAGTCAGCAGGTGTCACGCGACGAGCAGGAACGCCAGCGGTTCTGGGCCGGACGCAAGGCCGCTTTTCCGGCCATGGGCCGATTATCCCCGGACTACTACTGCATGGACGGCACCATCCCGCGCAAACACCTTGCTCAGGTACTCAACCGCATCAACACGTTATCCGCGGAATACCAGCTGCCGATCTGCAATGTTTTCCATGCCGGCGACGGTAACCTGCATCCACTGATTCTTTACGATGCCAATATACCCGGGGAACTGGAGCGCACGGAAGAACTCGGTGGCAAGATACTGGAACTGTGTGTCGAGGTTGGCGGCACCATCACCGGCGAGCACGGTGTTGGCATGGAGAAAATCAACCAGATGTGTGTACAGTTCAACAATGCCGAACTGCAACAATTCCATGACATCAAGCATGCCTTCGATCCGGACAAGCTGCTGAACCCCGGCAAGGCCATACCGACGCTGCATCGCTGTGCCGAATTTGGCGCCATGCATGTACACCATGGTGAACTGCCACACCCCGAGCTTGAACGCTTTTAACTGCACAGTCATCACTGAAAAAAACAGGTGCATGCCGTGAAACTCCGACGATGACGATTCAACAGGATTTACAACAACAGGTGCAATCCGCTGCAGCCAGCCGTTCTCCGCTGGTGATTTGCGGTGGTAACAGCAAGTCGTTTTACGGGCGCGCCACAAGTGGCGACACCCTGTCGCTTGACGGGCACCAGGGCATTATCGATTACACACCCTCGGAACTGGTGGTTTCCGTACGTGCCGGCACATCGCTGTCAGAACTGGAAGCCGTGCTGGAAAAAGAAGGACAGATGCTGCCTTTTGAACCACCTCATTTTGGCAATGCCGCAACCCTAGGCGGCTGCATTGCCAGCGGCATCTCGGGCCCGCGTCGCCCTTACACCGGCGCAGTGCGCGACTTTGTACTGGGCGTCAACTGCATCAACGGCAAGGGTGAATACCTGCGCCTTGGCGGCCAGGTCATGAAAAATGTGGCCGGCTACGATCTGTCCCGTACCTTGACCGGCTCACTCGGTACACTGGCGGTACTGCTCGATGCACACCTGAAAGTGTTACCACTCCCACAACTGGAAACAACCCTGGTGCAGCACTGCAGCGCCGCGACTGCCGTGGAACTGTTTAACCGCTGGGCCGGCCAGCCCCTGCCGCTGTCCGGTGCCTGCTACATGGATGGCGCAATGTATGTACGACTCTCCGGCATGACTGAAGGCGTACAGGCTGCTGTCAACACTCTTGGCGGTGAATTACTGGATGACGCAACTCAATTCTGGAAGCAATTGCGCGAACAGCAACTGCCTTTCTTTTCCGGTGAGACACCACTGTGGCGACTGTCCGTACCGGCAGCAACACCCCCCCTGACACTGGACGGGGCAACCTTGCTGGACTGGGGCGGCGCACAACGCTGGCTGAAAACCGACCTGGCTGCTGATGTGGTCCGCCATTGCGTGACCGCTGCCGGCGGACACGCCACCCTGTTCCGCGGCGGTGATCGCGACAGCGCTGTTTTCCAGCCATTACAACCGGCCATGCTGGCCTTGCACCAGCGCCTCAAGCACAGGCTCGACCCGGCCGGCATTTTCAACCCCGGCCGCATGTACCCGGAGCTGTAGACATGCAGACGTCCCTGCCACAGGCATTGCTGGCTACCGAATCCGGCACGCGGGCCAATGAAATTCTGCGTAACTGCGTACACTGCGGTTTTTGCAATGCCACCTGTCCAACCTATCAGCTCACCGGCGACGAACTGGATGGACCGCGCGGCAGAATTTATCTGATCAAGCAGGTACTGGAAGGCAACAAGCCCACTGACAAGACACAACTGCACCTTGACCGTTGCCTGACCTGTCGAGCCTGTGAAACCACCTGTCCGTCAGGCGTGGACTATCACCTGCTGCTGGACACTGGCCGGGAATTGCTGGAACAGTCTGTACCGCGGCCGCTGCCTGCGCGGCTTGTCCGGCGCGCACTGCGACTGGTATTGCCCTGGCCTGCCCGCTTCACACCCCTGCTGAGAACAGCACAGTTGTTACGGCCACTGTTGCCCGCTGCCATGAAGCAAAAGATACCCGTGCGCAGCAAGGACAAACGCCCTCGCCCGCAACAGCAGCATGCACGCCGCATACTGTTACTGACCGGTTGTGTTCAGGATGCAATGTCACCACAAATCAATGCCGCCACCATACGGGTATTACATGCCCTGGGCATTCAAACCCTAACCCGTTCCAGCAGTGGCTGTTGCGGCGCTGTCAGTCATCACCTTGGCGCGACTGACGAGGCTCTCGGCTTCATGCGTCGCAACATTGATGCCTGGTGGCCGGACATTGAACAGGGTGCGCAAGCCGTTGTCGTCACCGCCAGTGGCTGCGCCCCCATGGTCAAGGATTACGGACAACTACTGGCAAATGATACAGCCTATGCAGACAAGGCCAGCCGCGTCAGCGAACTGGCAAAAGACATCAGTGAAATCATTGCCGCCGAGGACTTCAGGACCGTCATCAGGCAAGCGGCCGGTAACCAGAAGATTGCCTTCCATTCACCCTGCACCCTGCAACATGCGCAACGCATTACCGGAAGCGTTGAACAGATACTGGGACAGGCGGGATATACATTAACTCCTGTCACAGACAGCCACCTCTGTTGTGGCTCGGCAGGCACCTACTCTATCCTGCAACCGCAACTGTCAGGGAGACTGCGTGACAACAAGCTCGCCGCCCTGCAAGCCGGACAGCCTGATATGATAGCGACAGCAAATATAGGCTGCCTGGCGCACATGGCAAGCCATGCAGAAGTGCCGGTCAAGCACTGGATTGAATACCTTGACGCCCTGATACCGTAACGGGAAATAACCAGGAACCAGCATGACCATCGACAAGTTTCCGCTATTAATTGAACCTGACAATCTTGAAGAATCATTAGGTTACAGCAATCTTCTCATTGTTGATCTGAATAAAGCCGAAAGCTATCTGAAGATGCACATACCCGGTGCCGTGCAGCTGGAATACCTGCATATCATTGCCAGCCGCAAGCCTGTTATGGGACTGGTACCGGATGATGCAACCCTTGCCAGCCTGTTCTCATCGCTCGGCATCGACGCTGACACTCACGTGGTTGCCTATGACGATGAAGGCGGTGGACGCGCCGCCCGTTTGTGCTGGACACTGGAGGTTGCCGGTCATCGTCACTACTCGTTGCTAAACGGCGGACTGCACAGCTGGGCGAACGAGGGGCACCCGACCGAAACCACGCCTACGCCACCGACCGCAAGGACATTTCGGGTAGAACGCAATAGCGAACCCCTGGCGGACAGTGCCTATATCAGTGCACAGCTGGGCAATGATGACTGCCGCCTGCTTGATGTGCGCAGTCCGGATGAATATAACGGCATAAAAAATTTCGCTGCACGCGCCGGTCATATTCCCGGGGCCATAAACTTCAGCTGGACCGAAGCCATCGATACCCGGCGCAACATGCGCTTCAAGACAGACGACACACTGCAGGCCTTACTGACACCGCTGGGCATAACCCCGGACAAGGAAATTATCACCTATTGTCAGACGCATCATCGTTCGGCACACAGCTACATGGTGCTCAAACACCTGGGGTATCAGCGTATAAAGGGTTACCCGGGTTCATGGTCTGACTGGGGGAACAATCCGGACCTGCCCGTGGAGTAAACGAGCTGGCCGGGGGAGAGGGAATACTGGCCCCAGATACAGCTAAGCAGATACCGGCATACCCTGCGCAGACAGGAAAGCCGGACACGCTCTAGTATTTAATAAAGTGCTCGCGATAGAAGCGCAGCTCGCGAATCGAGTCACGCGTATCATCCAGCGCCAGGTGTGTACCACCCTTCTTGAAACCGTTCAGCGCAGCCGGTGGCGCCCAGCGCTTGATCAATTCCTTGACCGTGCTGACATCAAGATTGCGATAATGAAAGAAGGCTTCCAGCTCCGGCATGCAACGCGCCATAAAGCGGCGATCCTGACAGATGCTGTTACCGCACATGGGCGAAGCCCCGGACGGCACATATTCACTGAGAAATTCGATGGTCTGCTTCTCGGCATCCGCCTCGGTCAGGGTGCTTTTGCGCACGCGCTCGGTCAGACCTGACTTGCCATGCTGCTTGGTATTCCATTCATCCATTCCATGGAGCAACTCATCCGGCTGGTGAATAGCCAGCACCGGCCCTTCGGCCAGGATATTCAGCTGCGCATCGGTCATAATGGTTGCGATTTCAATGATACTGTCGTTGACAGTATCCAGTCCGGTCATTTCCAGATCAATCCAGATCAGGTTATTTGGATCTAGCGTCATGAAGCTGCTCTTCCTTCCTAAGATTAAGGTTGAGTCGGATTGTACCAGAGGCTAATCTTCTACAAGACAGAAAACCGGAACTATTATCACTTATGCACACATTTACCCTGTTGTTTCTGATTGCCCTCGCAGGCTCACTGGCATTGCGCTACTGGCTGGCGACCCGGCAACTGCTTCACGTCAAAAAATATCGTGACAGCGTCCCCGATTCATTTGCCGGCAAGGTGCCACTCAAGGACCATCACAAGGCCGCTGACTATACCATCACCAACACGCGCATCGGTATGATCGCACTCGCCTATGACAGCTTGCTGCTGCTCGGCTGGACACTCGGCGGCGGCCTCGACTGGCTTGATAAAAACTGGCTTGCCGCCGGACTGCACCCGGTCATAACCGGTGTCGGCGTCATCCTCAGCGCCATGGTGATCATGACGTTACTGGAACTGCCTTTCAGCCTGTACCACACCTTTGTTATCGAGGAGCGCTTTGGCTTCAACCGTTCCACGCTGAAGGTGTTTATCATCGACATGCTGAAAAATGCCCTGCTGCTGGCAATTATCGGCGTACCCATGATTGCGCTGGCGCTTTGGATCATGGAAGCCTCCGGTGGCCTGTGGTGGTTTTATGTGTGGGCGGTATGGATGGCATTCACGCTGGTCATGTTCTGGGCCTACCCGGCGGTGATTGCGCCGCTGTTCAACAAGTTCTCTCCGCTGGATAACGACGCACTCAAGCAACGCATCCAGATATTGCTGGATAAATGCGGCTTTCGCAGCAAGGGGATTTTTGTTATGGACGGCTCCAAACGTTCCGGTCACGGCAATGCCTACTTCACCGGTTTTGGCAGCAACAAACGCATCGTATTCTTTGACACCCTGCTGGAATCCCTGAGCCCGGAGGAAATCGAGGCGGTGCTCGCACATGAACTCGGGCACTTCAAGTTAAAACACATCCAGAAACGTTTGCTGTCAACCTCCGCATTAAGCCTCTCGGCACTGGCACTACTGGGATGGCTCGCCGGCCAGGACTGGTTTTACCTGGGACTGGGGGTAAGCCAACCCTCTGCATGGATGGCGCTGATGCTGTTTATGATGGTATTACCGGTATTCACCTTCTTCATACAACCGGTGATGTCATTGCTGTCACGCAAACACGAGTTTGAAGCCGATGCCTATGCCGTGCAGCAGTCCAGTGGCGCAGATTTGATACACGCGCTGGTGAAAATGTACCGGGAGAACGCCAGTACACTAACGCCCGACCCGTTGTATTCAGCGTTTCACGATTCTCACCCGCCTGCACCCGTGCGAATCTCACACATAGCCGCCAATATGAGCACCACCTGAACGGAGAAAAACCCATGAAGACATTAATAACTGCATTCGTCACAATTACCATGTTTGCTGCAACCCAGGCAGCTGTTGCGATTGATATTAACAATGGCAAGTCGCTGCAACAGGAAAACTGCATGGGCTGCCATGACGATGGCGTCTATAGCCGTGAAGATCGCCGGGTCACCTCCAGTGATGCCCTGCGTGCACAGGTCCAGCGCTGCGAAACCAATCTTAACCTGCAGTGGTTTCCGGAAGATGTTGATGCCGTTATCGAGTATCTGAACACCAGCTTTTACAAATTTCAGTAACCACCATGTCTGCACCCGGCCTGTCCGGAAACGGCTTCATCGGCAGCGCAAAAATTGATGCGCTGCTGCCTGCCATCAGTTAAAGCGCCGCTGCATGTCTGCAAGGTCCCCTGACTGTCACCCGGCGCCACGCGGGACGGAGCTTCTCATTGAAGTCTGAAGCATCTGAAAACAGGCCGCTGCATGGCCTTGTCGTGGTCAACTACGGCAAGAACCAGCTGGTGGAAGCCAGCGACGGTGACCTGCATCGTTGCGTCGCCCGTCGAGGCCTGCCACAGATCGTCTGCGGTGATGAAGTGGAATGGCAAGCGACCGGCGAGCAAACAGGTGTCATCGAAACCCTGCTGCCACGGCGCACCACATTGCTACGCGCCGACGGTAACAAGGGACATCGCCCGCTGGCGACCAACATAGACCAGGTCATTATTGAAGCGGCGCTGGAGCCGGCACTGGACTATTACCTGATCGACAAATATATCGTAGCGGCGGAACTCGCCAACACCACGCCACTGGTGGTCATCAACAAGTCCGACCTGATCCGGCCGGAAGACCGGGAACGCATTGACCGCCTGATAGCAGAATACCGTGCCATCGGCTATAGCGCCCTGCTGACCAGCGCGCTTGAAAACACCGGCATAACAGAATTTACCGAGCGCCTGACAGACAAAACCAGCATCCTGGTTGGCCAGTCAGGTGTTGGCAAGTCATCCCTGATCAAGCGCTTGCTGCCGGCACGCGATATTGCGGTTGGCAGACTCTCGGCCGCTTCCGGACTTGGCAAGCACACCACTACCTCGACAACACTGTACCGCCTGCCCCGCGGCGGCAACCTGATTGACTCACCGGGCGTGCGTGACTTTCACCTCGGCGAGGTTGATCGCAACGGTCTCGCCGATGGTTTCCGGGAATTTCAGGCTTACCTGGGTCAGTGCCGTTTCAATGATTGCCGGCATTTGTCAGAACCGGGTTGCGCCATCAATGCGGCTGTTGCTGACGGGAAGCTGCTGGATCGTCGCATGGAGAGTTATCGAAGGTTGCTGCAGCCGGAGAAATATTAGCTGTAGAGGCGATCGCGGACACGGTCCGCTTCTACAAAAAAACAAGACACCACGCAGCAAAAAATAACGGCAGGAGCGGCTTGCAGCCGCGAATCGCGCATGAAGTGCCCTGCTACAATAATAGACTCACCTGCAGGAGCGGACCGTGTCCGCGATCAACGCCGGAATCAGCCCGGCGGCCAGGCCATCGGGCGCCCACCCAGCACGTGCAGGTGGATGTGGTAGACAGACTGTCCCGCTTCCGAATTACAATTCATCACCAAACGGTAACCCGGTTCAGCGACACCTTCATCCGTTGCAATTTTCTGTGCCGCAAGATACAGGCTGCCGACCAGGCTGGCATGTTCCGGCGTCAGATCATTCACTGTTGAAATATGTGTTTTCGGAATCACCAGCACATGCATCGGGGCCTGCGGATGGACATCGCGAAAAGCCAGCACCTCATCATTCTCGAATACGATATCCGGCTTGATCTCCCCGGCAACCATTTTGCAAAATAAACAATCAGTCATGATCAGACCTCCTGGCGGCCGGCAAAGGCATGCAACAAGGTACCGCCATCAATATATTCAAGTTCCCCACCCATCGGAACACCGTGGGCAATACGCGTCGGGCGCACACCGTGGGCACGCGCCATTTCGCTGACAAAGTGTGCGGTGGCCTCCCCCTCAACCGTTGGATTGGTTGCCAGGATCAACTCCTTCAGCTGCCCGGATGCGAGCCGCGATTCCAGCAAGTCGAGCCCAAGCGCCTCCGGACCAATACCGTCCAGCGGCGAAAGGTGTCCCATCAGGACGAAATACAAACCCTGGAAACCGGTGGACTGCTCCAGTGCCTGCACATCGGCCGGTGTCTCTACCACGCATAACAGGCTGCGATCACGGCGGTCATTGCGGCACAGCGAGCAGATTGTCTCCTCGCTCAGCGTCCTGCATTCACTGCAATTACCCACCTTGTCCATTGCCAGGCCAAGCACTTCGGCAAGCTGACGCCCGCCATCGCGATTATGCTCGAGCAAATGAAAGGCCATCCGTTGTGCGGACTTTGGCCCGACACCGGGAAGACAACGCAGGCTTTCAATCAGACGCCCGATCAGGCGGGAAGTAGCCATCGGCTAGAACGGCAGTTTCATGCCTGCAGGCAGATTCATTCCGCTGGTCAGTCCGGACATGCGCTCCTGGGTGGTCGACTCCACCTTGTGGGAGGCATCATTGATCGCCGCGGCAACCAGATCCTCCAGCATGTCCTTGTCATCTGCCAGCAGGCTGTCATCAATCGAAACCCGTCGCACTTCGTGCTTCCCTGTCATGGTCACCTTCACCATGCCGCCACCGGATTCTCCGGTTACTTCCAGGTTGGCCAGCTCTGCCTGGGCCTTCTCCATGTTCTCCTGCATTTCCTTGGCCTGCTTCATCAAATTACCGAGTCCGCCTTTCATAGTCGCTACCTCTGTCTGTATTACTGTTCTGTTGAATTTCCCTGTCAGGGAAAATAATTCCTGGCGTGGCTATTCAGTCTCGCGGCCGGATTGATTCCTGGTTTACCGAAGCACCAAAGGTATCCTGTATAGCCTTTATATTTTCATCCTGCCGGATAGATTGCTCTGCCTGCTGCTGCCGTTCATTTTGTTGCCGGCTGCGCTGCCCGGCAGGCGTCTCGCTCTGCAACTTGTCCTGCTGGTTGATCCTGACACTCACTTTCCGCTGGTAGTACTCGGCGAGCGCAGCTTCCAGCTGTTGTTCACGCGCCTTGCCCAGCAAGTGCACATGCGCCGGGTCCAGTGTCAGCTCAACCACATCGTCCTGTATGCCGTGAAAGACACAGTTCAGCGACATCTCCCTTGCCATGCCTTTCAGTGACAATGACTCGATAATTCCCGCCCACTCACTGGTACTGGCATCAGCAGTCCCGCCGCCGGCAGCTACCTGCGGGGCCGGTTGCAGCGCCGCTTTTTTTACTGCAGCCGGCTGTGGTGCCGCCTGAGTTTTTTGCGATTGCGCCGGTGCAGACGCCGCCATCCCGGCCTGCACAGGCCGAAACGCCAGCATACGTAACAACACCATTTCAAAACCGCCACGCGGCTCCGGTGACAGCGGCAAATCGCGGCGACCAATCAGGCCTATCTGGTAGTACAACTGCACATCTTCAGCCGATAACTTGTCCGCCAGTGCCAGCACCGCGTCACGGTCCCCGAAGGTATCGTCAATGGCATCCGGTAACGTCTGGGCAATCGCCACACGCTGCAATACCGAAACCAGGTCCCCCAGTAACGCCGTGTAGTCGGGCGCAAAGGCATCGGTCTTGTTGACTTCATCCAGCAACAGCGCAGCATCAGCCTGCGACAATGCATCCAGCAGCCGATAGATCACATCCCGGTCGATGGTACCCAGCATGGCGCGCACTTCATCTTCGGCGAGGCTGCCGTTACCAAAGGCAATCGCCTGATCAAGCAGGCTAAGGGCATCGCGCATACTGCCGTTGGCAGCAAACGCCAGTTCACGGACGGCACCGGCATCGGAATCAACCTGCTCCTGCTTGAGGATGTTGTCGATCTGCCCGGTGATCTGCGACAGGGTAAGACTCTTGAGATTGAACTGTAAACAACGCGACAGGATCGTGACCGGCAGCCGCTGCGGATCCGTGGTCGCCAGTAAAAATTTTACATGCGGCGGCGGTTCTTCCAGCGTCTTCAGCAAGGCATTAAAGCTGTGCCCCGAGAGCATGTGCACCTCGTCAATCAGGTACACCTTGTAACGGCCCCGTGTCGGTGCATATTGCACATTTTCGAGCAGCTCGCGGGTGTCCTCAACCTTGGTCCGCGAAGCGGCATCCACCTCAATCAGGTCGATAAACCGACCCTCGTTAATTTCTTCGCAGGCACTGCATTTCCCGCAGGGAGTGGAACTGACACCCTCTTCACAGTTCAGCGACTTGGCAAAGATACGCGCAATGGTGGTCTTGCCGACACCGCGGGTGCCGGTAAACAGGTAGGCATGGTGCAGACGGTCATTGTCGAGCGCATTCACCAGTGCACGCTGCACATGGTCCTGGCCAACCAGCTCGGTAAAATTACGGGGGCGCCATTTGCGCGCAAGAACCTGATAACTCATTGATTGACTTGCCCTGTTTGATGGCCTGCTGGATTGAACCCAGGATAAAAAGTGGAGGTGACCTGCACCAGCCACACCCCGGCGCCCGAATCCACTGCTGCCGCTGCTCCCTTCCGGGCCTGACGGGGTTCACAGCTTATCGTCGCGGGGGGACCGGCACAAGCCACCAAGCGGCCCATTATAAAGTGACTGGCGTACTTTTTTAAACTCTATTATGAATTAGATGACGACTATCAGCACAGATGCCTGTGTGCGCCGCAGCGGCTGCATAAATCCCGAATAAATTATGATGTTATAGCCCACCGACTTGCTACAATCCTGATACAAAGCAGTGACCTGCCATGCCTTGAAAGCAGCAGAGCTGCCCGGATCCAAGAGGAAACAATATGGATACATCAAAAGATGCCTACTGGAAAGCAAACATCCGGCTGGTTAGCGGCTGCCTGATTGTCTGGTTCATCGTGTCATTTGGCTTTGGCATCCTGCTGGTGGATTTTTTCAACCACTTCCAGATCGGCGGCTACAAACTCGGCTTCTGGTTTGCACAGCAGGGCTCAATTTTCACGTTCCTGATCCTGATCTTCTTTTACGCCTTCCGCATGAACGTACTTGACCGCAAGTACGGCGTACGCGAAGACTGAGCCGGTAGCGCACATGGACCTGCAAACACTTACCTATATCACCATCGGTCTGAGCTTCGTTCTTTATATTGGTATTGCTCTCGGATCTCGCGCAACTACAACCGGTGACTTCTATGTTGCCGGCAAGCATGTCAACCCGATCGCCAACGGCATGGCCACGGCAGCTGACTGGATGTCGGCGGCTTCCTTTATCTCCATGGCAGGACTGATTGGTTTCCTTGGCTACGAGGGCGGCATGTATCTGATGGGATGGACCGGCGGTTACGTGCTGCTGGCCATGCTACTGGCCCCCTACCTGCGCAAGTTTGGCAAATTCACCGTGCCTGAATTTATCGGTGACCGTTACTACTCGCAACTCGCACGGGTGGTTGCCGTCATCTGCCTGATCTTTATCTCCTTTACCTACGTGGCCGGGCAAATGCGCGGTGTCGGCATCGTGTTTTCACGTTTCCTTGAGGTGCCTGTCGAGAGCGGCCTGTTTATCGGCATGGGCGTGGTATTCATCTACGCGGTACTCGGCGGTATGAAGGGCATCACCTACACGCAGGTCGCACAGTATTGCGTACTGATTTTTGCCTATACCGTCCCGGCGGTGTTTATTGCCCTGCAAGCCACCGACAACCCGCTGCCACAGCTGGCACTCGGCAGCCAGCTGTCCGATGGCTCCGGCTTCCTGCTCGACAAACTCGACAAGACACTGGTCGACCTTGGCTTTGGTGATTACACCTCGCCATTTAACGACAAGTCCATGATCGATGTATGCGCCATTACACTCGCACTGATGGTCGGTACCGCCGGCCTGCCACACGTCATCGTACGTTTCTTTACCGTACCCAGGGTACGCGATGCACGCATTTCAGCAGGCTGGGCACTGTTATTCATCACGCTGTTGTACACCACGGCACCCGCCGTCGGTGCACTGTCACGGATGAACCTGATTACCACCGTGAACGGTAACGACGGCAACGGTACTGAATATGCTGAAATTCCCGGCTGGTTCAAGACCTGG
>JAOUCV010000163.1 GCA_029859555.1 Gammaproteobacteria bacterium | reverse complement strand
ATATCTGGCGAGCCTCCAACTATCCGGGCCGGTTGCTGCCAGCAGCGCCATTAATGCTGCAATCTGAACGGATTGACTTTATTCGACACGCTAGACGGCGACATGATGAAATTGCCACGAATCAGCAACGGCAGGGTCTGCCCCGGGCCGTTTACCTCTCCCGGAACTCCGGACTGGCCTGTGACTGCCCCGGTCTCATCAATGTTACAGTGGCCAGGGCAGAAGGCCAGCGCCTGGCTTAGAATCTAACTGGACTGAAAACAATGTACTACGGTGAAAAGCTCAACAGTATTAGTCATCTGGTTGGTGCAGTACTTGCACTGGTCGGTCTGGGTGCCCTGCTCACGATTGCTATTCAGACACGCGACCCATGGATCATCACCAGCTTCACAATATTTGGCCTTACAATGGTGCTGCTCTACACCATGTCGACCCTCTACCACAGTTTTCACCCGCCAGGATTAAAACGTATATTTAAACTGTTTGACCATATCGCTATCTATCTGTTGATCGCCGGTACCTACACACCATATATGTTAGTCAGCCTGCGTGACGGCAATGGCTGGTTAATTATGAGCATTGTGTGGGCGCTGGCCGGAATGGGCATACTGACCGAGATCTTTTTATCTGGCCGGGCCGTCAAAATCGGCCAATTGATTATTTATCTTGCCATGGGCTGGGCCTGCTCATTTGACTATGCCAGTCTCAAGGCAGTGCTGCCTGCAACAGGAATACAGTTGCTTGTTGCCGGGGGACTGGCTTATTCCACGGGCGTGGTTTTCTACATACTGGACAAATTAAAAAAGCTGGATCATGCCCACGGCATCTGGCACTTCTTTGTGCTAACGGGTTCCATATGCCACTATTTTTCTATTCTCGGTTACGTCAGGTAAGCCTTTGGTAATCAGCCCATTAATGACCGGGATTGCGTGCTTCTGAGCTACCCGCCATACGACACTTTGGGCGAGTCCTGTTTCACTATCGCACAGGAAATCAGCAAGCACGGTACCGTAGCAATTGAAGTTAGCAGCGCAACGGTATACATCACGCTAACCGTTCTATATACAACACTTAAGCGCTGTGTCGCCTCCTGTTGGGGAATTTCCCTATTTCATTTACGCGACGAGTAAGGTAGTTTTCCCTGCTGGCAAAATACCGGGGGGAAAGCATGTATTCACAAAGGAACAAGGACAGGCGCGACTGCAGCGGAAAGACATCCTTTCCACTAGTAACAAATGAGGGGCATTTTGTAGAAAACGATCGCCGCAGTGTCCCGGACAGAAGAATGGATAATATTCATCTGGAACTGATCGACGTGGTAAATTACGGGCTCCCGGACTTCATCACCACAACGCCATTAGAGTCATCCGGCAAAGAAGATTACTGAGGCAAAATAAACTGCCGGCACTGTCGGTAGAGGGCACACACGTAAAAGCGCCCCGGTAGCGTGCGGTCTCGCGAATACCGTGCTTGCCGAGGCGTCCGAGGGGTGAATATCCGTTGCCCGTATGGCTCTGGCAAACCGTTCCGGCCTGCCCTCTCTTTTTTTCACCCTCCTGAAACAAGTATAGCAGCAGATTTTCGAGGCGTTGCTTTCTCCAACCAGCTCCGTGCTTGTCTCACTGAAATATATCTTTTTTATTTCCGGCTAAATCGCAGATATTCCTGAATTTCATCGTCAGCTACAGATTTTATTTTTGTTGACTCTGGTTGTCCTCCCTTCGATGCGAAGGACCACAATCAAGGGCAGTCCATGGCAGCGGACCAAACAAGAATGCCATCCGGTTGCTGAGACAGTATCCCCCTGAAGGCACTGACTTGTCGGTACACTCCCAGGCCATGCTCAATACCGTGGCGCAGCTGAGCAGAACGATTCAATGCACCCATTTGGGGCGCACGGTCGAATCGGCAGCCGAAGGTGGTCTTTCTGACGGGTCCTGGAGTATCCTACCCTGTCTGTTTTGGAACCGGTTATATCGATGTATTTGCCTGCGCGCGATGAATGCTTGTGCGGACTGCTACAGGCATTTCATATGTGCGATGACAACGGGACTTCCACCCGGACGGGTTGAGACCGGCACGACGTTTAATTGCTTCTTCAAAGACTTCTGGCAGCATGTGGCCGTCGAATGCAACTTTGCTGTGAAAAACAAGTCTCTCTATATCGTATTGGTGTAACGATGATCACGGGGATACACCAGCTGTAGCTTTACAAGAGGATAAAAATAAACATGAACAAGCTTGAGCAATTGAAGAAAATGACTACCGTAGTGGCTGATACCGGCGATATTGATGCCATCGCTACCTATACACCCACGGACACGACGACCAATCCTTCACTGTTGTTCAAGGCCGCACAAAAACCGCAGTATGAGCATTTGTTGCAGGATGCTATTGACTACGCAATGGCGCGCAGTGCCCATGGGGAAACCCGTGCGACAGACATAATGGACAAACTGGCAGTGAACTTCGGGGTCGAGATACTCAAAATAATCCCCGGACGCATCTCTACTGAGGTAGATGCCCGCCTGTCGTTCGATACCCTGGCGACGGTTGCCCGGGCTGAAAGCCTGATAAACCTGTACCAGCAAGCCGGTGTTGATACTTCAAGAGTACTCATAAAAGTAGCCTCTACGTGGGAAGGTATACAAGCCGCCGGGCAACTGGAGCAGCGAGGCATCCACTGTAACCTGACGTTGATGTTCAGCCTGGCGCAGGCGATCGCCACAGCCGAGGTTGGTGGCACCCTGATCTCGCCTTTTGTGGGTCGCATCATGGACTGGTACAAAAAGGCTGAGGCTGTCGATGCTTACCGGGCAGAAGATGATCCGGGTGTTCAGTCGGTTACACAAATTTACAATTACTATAAAAGCCACAACTACCCCACTGTCGTAATGGGTGCAAGCTTTCGCAACATCGATGAAATCCTGGAACTGGCGGGCTGTGATCTGCTGACTATCTCGCCGGATCTGATGGAAGAGTTGCGTAACAGTGAAGGTGATGTTTTGCGTCGCCTTGACCCGGAAAAGGCCAGGGGTATGAACATCGAGACCATTCCGATGCATGAATCGACTTTCCGCTGGATGATGAATGAAGATCCCATGGCCACTGAAAAACTGGCGGAGGGCATCCGTAATTTCGCCAGTGACGCTTTAAAGCTTGAGAATTTCGTGACCCAGATGTGTGTTGAACCTGCCTGAGCAAACAGCAAAGGACAGCACTACCTGATGGCCGCGAAAATCATGTTTGCAAGCGGAGTATTCCGGCCTCGCCGGCTGCAGGAATAAATCACCTGGATACAAGGTAACATCTGAATAATACGTGACGACCGTAAATCAACTGCCGGGTCAGGCATGTCTTTGCCCGATAGCCAGCTGAGCTTGTGGTTGCATGCAAGCCGCCCAGGCGGCTGTTAACTAATGAGGTATGTAATGAAGATTGCTTTTTTTAACACCAAATCATATGACCGCGAAATATTTGAGACGACTAACCATGCGTTTGGGCATGACATCCATTTTATCGAGCCGCATTTAAACCTGGTGACTGCCCAGTTGGTGCAGGATGAAAAATGCGTATGTGCTTTTATTAACGACACACTGGACCGCCCGGTTCTGGAACTGCTCAAACAGCGCGGTGTTGAGCTGATTGCACTCCGTTCGGCAGGATTCAATCATGTTGATCTTGACGCCGCAAAAGAGCTGGGGCTGGTCGTTGTTCGCGTACCGGCCTATTCACCCTATGCGACAGCAGAATATGCGGTAGGTTTACTGATGGTAATGAACCGACGCTTGCATCGTGCCTTTAACCGGGTACGAGAGGGCGATTTCTCGATTAACGGTTTAATGGGTTTTGATATCCATGGCAAGACGGTTGGCGTTATTGGTACAGGTAAAATTGGCCAGGCTTTTGCCAGTATTATGGTGGGGTTCGGCAGCAGGGTCATTGCCTATGACGTGTACCCTTCACCCGAATGCAAGGCGATGGGCGTTGAATATGTAAGCCTCGATGATCTCTATGCGCAGTCCGACATTATTTCCCTGCATTGCCCGCTGATGGAATCAACCCAGCATATAATCGATGCGCAGGCCATTGCTAAAATGAAAACCGGTGTGACTATACTGAACACCAGTCGTGGCCGGTTACTGGACACGCGTGCAGTAATTGCCGGGCTAAAAGAGCGCAAGATCGGGCTCATCGGTCTCGATGTTTACGAGGAAGAAGAATCCATGTTTTTTGAGGATTTATCAGACGATATGATTGAGGATGATGTGTTCGCCCGGCTGCTCACTTTTCCGAATGTTATGGTGACAAGCCATCAGGCATTTTTCACTCGTGAAGCCGTTGCAAGCATTGCAGAATCGACGTTGAAAAACATCAGCCAGTATGAAAACAGGGAACCGCTCGAAAACGCTATTTAGCACCGGGTCACAGGGGCCAGTGTCGCTTGATTTATTCTATAACGCCTGACAGGCAACAATCAGCCACATGCACAACGTTGCTGCATAGAGCAGTCAAATGAAGAACCGGGGACAGACCAGTATTTGAGATGGATGTTTTTCTGCCGGCCGTCGAAGGCCGGGGATAATATTCGCGCTCAGCAGTTATTCATTTCATCAAGAAAGTTATCACCTGCTGGCGTCATAACTTATTTCCGGGACACAGCCGTTTTTTGAGACTGCTGGCCAAAGCCTTCCTCCAGATAGGCCTTGAACTCATCGCGCAACTCCGGATGTTGCAGTGCAAATTCAACCGTTGCCTGCAGGTAGCCCAGCTTGTTGCCGCAATCGTAACGCTTGCCTTCAAAACGGTAGGCCAGCACCCGCTCTTCATGCAATAACTTTTCAATCGCGTCGGTTAACTGGATTTCGCCGCCGGCGCCGCGCGGAATAGTCTCGAGATGCCTGAAAATCGGTGCTGTCAGTACATAGCGCCCGACAACCGCCAGATTGGAGCGTGCCACTTCCGGGGCCGGTTTCTCAACAATATTGCTGACCTGGGTAACTCGGCCATCCGATTCTTCCGGATCAACGATGCCGTATTTATGTGTTTCCTCTGCAGGCACTTCCTCGACCCCGAGAATACTGCACTGGTGCTCATCAAACACCGACAGCATTTGCCCGAGTACACAGTTGCCACCGCAATTAATCAGATCATCGGCGAGAATAACCGCAAACGGCTCGTCACCGACAACCGGCTGGGCACACAACACCGCATGCCCCAGGCCCAGAGCTTCGGATTGACGCACGTAAACACAGGTGACATTGGCCGGCACGACTTCCTGCACAATCTTCAGCAGCTCTGTTTTACCTTTTTTCTCCAGCTCGGTTTCCAGCTCATAGTTCTTGTCAAAGTGGTCCTCAATGGCACGCTTGCTGCTGCTGGTGACAAATATCAGCTCATCAATGCCGGCATTGACGGCCTCTTCTGCCGCGTACTGGATCAGCGGCTTATCCACCACCGTCAGCATCTCCTTTGGATTTGCCTTGGTTGCCGGCAGAAAACGTGTCCCCAAACCTGCCACCGGA
>JAOUCV010000009.1 GCA_029859555.1 Gammaproteobacteria bacterium | reverse complement strand
AGCTGCATAAGCGCCAGGGGCTGTAAGGCCCAGGCCAAGCGCAATAATGGTCAGTAAACGTTGCATTGGAAACCTCGAAGATTATATTCACAAATATAGTATACATACTGCTGGATTCATCGCAGGGAGATATTGATCCCGGTCAATTCCATGGCATTTTTAAATGCTGTTGCTGTTTATTTGGATAGCCGGCGTGGCTGAACGGCAATTATCCGAGCTGCTTTTCCTGCACCTGCTGGCAAGTCTATTCAATACTTTCCTGCGCGATTTCCCGGACAGCGGCGTCGTCGTCATCGAGCAATGCCCTGATGTAGGCGCTGGCCTGCGGGTTGCCGGATAAGGCAAGGTAGTAACAGGCATCGCCCCGTATGCGGGCATCGTCGTGTTTTGTCAGTTCGCCCAGTCGATCGACAATGGCAGAAAGGTAGGTGGAGTCCTTTAGCTCCTCCATGATGGCGCTGATACCTATCTGTGTATTCAGTTGTGTGTCGGGGTCTGCAAACAGTGCCAGCAGGGCGTCCATCATTGCGGGGTCGGACTTGATGCGTTGCAGGGGTTTACTGATATTGCCACTGGCCAGCAGTTCGTTCAGCCAGTCGCTAGCACCCGAATCAGATGCCGCCTTGATTGCCCAGCCACGCAGCTCTTTTTCGGAACGCAGTCCTTCAAGTTCAAAGGGGCCGATGCGTACCCAGGGCACGGAGCGCACACCTAGCTCACGCGCAAGCTCCGGGTTTTCCTCGATATTGCGGGTTTCCAGTTCGCTGATGTCTCCCGATGCGAGCAGCGCCTGCAGTGACTGCAGTACGCCCGGGCAGTAGGGACAGTGTGTCCCCGTCAACAACAGGGCGGCGGGTGCAGTGCGGGTATTGTTCGATTTCGACATGGCGTTGTTGCCGGGTTTGGGCGCATGGCCTGGTTGCCAACGAGGTCAGGAGGTTAAAGCGTATGTCCTGCCGGATGCAAGTATCGCCGCGGCCTCAAGAGCCGGGGTAACAGGGCGGTTGCCCCGATCTTTTTTATGAGCGGGTCGCTGTCCGCGGGATCCGGGTGCTGGAGTATGTCGCTGATATAAGGTAGCTTCATGCCCTGTGGTTTATACGCGGAGAGTTCCTGACATGCACCGAATGACTGACATGCCGACACCCGGCGAGGCGCTGCCGGGGCGCGAAGAAAAGCTTCCGGTTGCGGAACGTCACTACGTCAATGGTAATACCCTGCAAGCACCTTTCCCCGACGGCATGCAGCAGGCACTGTTTGGCCTGGGATGTTTCTGGGGTGCCGAGCGCAAGTTCTGGGAAGCGCAAGGTGTTTACACGACGGCTGTCGGTTACGCTGGCGGGGGCACGCCGAACCCGACCTACCAGGAAGTGTGTTCCGGTATGACGGGTCACAACGAAGTGGTGCTGGTGGTCTTTGATCCTTCGCTGACCAGCTACGAGACGTTGTTGAAAATTTTCTGGGAGGCACATAACCCGACCCAGGGTATGCAACAGGGTAATGATGTTGGTACCCAATACCGCTCCGGTATTTACGTTTATAACGATGCCCAGCAGCAGGCCGCAATGGCAACCCGGGATCGTTACCAGTCACGCCTGCGCGCCAGCAACCCGGGTGAAATAACAACAGAAATCATCAAGGCGCCGCCGTTTTATTATGCGGAGGATTACCACCAGCAATACCTTGCAAAGAACCCGGGAGGTTATTGCGGACTGGGTGGTACCGGCGTGTGCCTGGACTGATCCATGCCCGTGTTGCTTTCCCTGTGTTGCTTGATCCGGAAGGTAAACGGTTGGCACTTTAGTGGTGCGGTCGGTGCGGGGAAGGCGTTTGGTTCTGCAATGCCAGCGGCCCCGGGTGCTCTGTCGGGGAGCACGAATGTTCCAAATACCTGATCCCGGGGCGCGATTGTCGTGCCGTAGTTCTGCGCTTCAGATGTGATTGTGCTCTGATGCAGGCGATGAAGGGCGGGTCCCGTCAGGAGGCGGCAAAAGCCGCCGGGCCGGATATTGGTATTGGCATGGACAATCAAATTTTGCACGCCGCTTGTAAACAGCGTTATCGCCACGGCCTCATCTGAAAATCCAGGCACGACCCGAGGCAAGGCGCTAAACAGTGACGTCAGCAGGCAAACCGTTCACTGATGACGATTGCCAGCGGGATGGCCAGTACCACGGGTAGTGGCTGTAATAGATATGTAGACAGTGTCTACATAGTCGCATAGACTCTGTTGCAGCAGAATCTTATGGTTCCTAATCAAGCACATAGCCGTTATCACCACGGCGATCTTAGAAATGCCCTGATTCAGGCCGCTACCACTGTGCTGGTTGAAAAGGGCGCGGCCGCGCTTAGTCTGCGCGAGGTCGCCAGGGTGGCCGGGGTGAGTCATGCAGCCCCCTATCGGCATTTTCGTGACAAGGCGGCATTGCTGCGGGTGCTGGCGCAGGGTGGTTTTGAGCGCCTGACCGCGGCTCTCAACAGGGCGGCAGAAAATTCGCCCCACAATCCTGAGCAAAAGCTTATCGAGGCCGGTGTGGCCTATGTGCGAATTGTGGTGCAGCATCCTGAAATTACGCGATTAATGTTCGCAGGCACGGTCGAGCCGCAGCAAGATCCTGCATACCTGGCTGCCACTGCAGCATGTTATGAAGCCTTGCTGGATATTATTCGGCAAGGTATTGCGCAGGGAACCTTCCGGCAGCGGCCGCCGCAGCAACTGGTGCTGGTCGCCTGGGCCAGTATGCACGGCCTTGCCATGCTGGCTGTTGCCAGGTTGCTGGAAGTGGATGTGGATGATGAACTGACACTGGATGTGCTGATCCGGTCCGTCGCGGCTAACGTGATTTACGGGATCGTTAAATAACGCGTCCTGCCACTGGGTAAGTAATGCAGAGGTTGTAAATGCCCTGCACGTTTCTCGGTTTCAGCATCACCGGCCGGTCTGTTAAGCTCTCGCGATGCCATTGCGCCAGCGTTTACTCGAGACTCTCTCCGATGGGGGATTTCACTCCGGTGAGGCGCTGGGCGCTGCACTGGGTGTCAGTCGTATGGCGGTCTGGAAACACATCAAGTCGCTGCGTGAGCTGGGCGTTGAGATTGAGGTAGTGCGCGGCAGCGGTTACCGCCTGCCCGCACCGATCGAACTGCTGGATGCGGATGCTATCTCTGCCGCCATTCCCCCCCGGCTGGCGGACCGGGTGGGGCCGGTGCATATTTTTGACGAGCTGGATTCCACCAATAACTGGTTGCGTGAACAGTCGCTGGCAGGCGCCCCTTCAGGCAGTGTCTGTGTTGCAGAGATGCAGTCTGCCGGCCGCGGGCGTCGCGGCAAACACTGGGTGTCACCGTTCGCGGCAAATCTCTATCTGTCGCTGCTGTGGCGTTCGGCTGCGGGTGTGGCAGCGCTTGGTGGCCTGAGCCTGGTAACCGGTATTGCCGTGCTACGTTGCCTGCGGGCACAGGGCATAGAGACGGCCGGGCTGAAATGGCCCAACGATATCCTTGCCGGCGAAGCCAAGCTGGCCGGCATCCTGATAGATGTGGTCGGCGAGAGCAGCGGTCCCTGTGCCGTCATTCTGGGTACGGGTATAAATATCTGCATGCCGCCGCTTGCCGGTGAGGGCATTGCGCAGCACTGGACTGATTTGCAGCATCTTTCCAATGCGGGAGTAACACCGTCGCGCAACCAGCTGGCAGCGTCCCTGCTGGAACATTTATTACCTGCCATTGCAGAGTTCGAGATGTCCGGGTTACAGCCGTTTCTGGATGAGTGGCGCCGCTATGATGTTGTTGCAGGTTGCGAGGTAGATTTGCATCTGCCCGACGGAATCGTCAGTGGCACCGCTTGCGGGATTGATGAAAGCGGTGCGTTGCTGGTGGATACGCAGCAAGGTCGTCGACGTTTTGCATCCGCCGAGGTGAGCGTGCGGATTGCATCATGATGCTGTTGCTTGACGTTGGCAATACCTCGGTGAAGTGGGGCGTGTGTAATGCAGGCAGCATCGAGGAGAGTGACTGTTTTATGCATCGTGGTAATGATGTACAGGCGCTGGCTGACCAGTCCTGGTCAAAACTGCAAACGCCTGCGAGTGTGTTTATTGCCAATGTTGGCGGTGCGCAATTGCAGCAGCAGTTGTGCCGCTGGATCGGGGCGCGCTGGGATATTACGCCGGTGTTTTTAAAGACGACGGCGGCGGCATGCGGTGTCAGTAATGCCTATAAAATACCGGAAAATCTGGGTGTTGACCGTTGGGCTGCGCTGGTAGCTGCACATCACGA
The DNA here is from genome assembly GCA_029859555.1 of Gammaproteobacteria bacterium. Taxonomy (GTDB): domain Bacteria; phylum Pseudomonadota; class Gammaproteobacteria; order UBA9214; family UBA9214; genus UBA9214. The sequence continues at coordinate 13,728 of JAOUCV010000009.1, read as the reverse complement.
CGTTGCCGGCGCCAGCTGTGTTATTGATTGCGGTACGGCGATTACACTCGATCTTCTGGACGCGACGGGCCGGCATCGGGGCGGCATGATTCTGCCCGGTAGCGCAATGCTGCAGCAGCTGTTATTGAAGAATACTGCAATCAACAGTAAAGCCCGTCCACTTCAGGCGGCGGGCCTGTTTTCTGCGGGTACGGAAGATGCAGTGAACAGTGGTTCCCTGTATATGGCCGCGGCCACCATTGACCGTGTTGTTGCAGACATGGCCGCTGCGCTGGATACCCGGTTGCAGTTGCTGATTACCGGTGGCGACGCCGGCCGGATACAAACATTACTGACGTGTTCTGCGCGTCATGATCCCGAACTGGTCCTCAAGGGGCTGGCAATACTTGCCGGAGAATATTGATGCGACATGTTGTTTACTTGCTGCTGGTGGTGAATCTGGTCTTTCTGGGCTGGAATATATTCCAGAGCCAGTCAGGCCTGCAGGCGGAACGAAATTTACCGCCACTGCCGGAAACAGTTGCACCACTGGTAACCCTGCAGGAACGACTGGCTGCGGATGATGAAGCGTCTGCTATAGAAAAACTCACGGACACCAAGCCACCGGGTGCCGGTGCAGGGCTGGTGTGCCAGACGCTGGGTCCGTTTCTCGTGCAGCAGGAAGTACAGGCGATGCAGGCAGAGTTGGCAGGGCTGGGACTGGAGTCACAGCAACGTGAAGCGGAAAGAACTTACCCGGTCGGCTATTGGGTCTATCTACCGGAGATGCCACGTAGCGAGTCGCAGCGACTGGCACGGCTTCTTGATGACCGTAGTGACAAGGAGTATTTCATCAGCAAGGGTAATCTCATTTCCCTTGGTGTCTTCAAGGAGATGTCTCGCGCCAAAAATCGACTGGCCAGGACCCGCAAGATGGGGCTCGAGCCGCAACTTGAGACCCGTTACCGCACGGCTACTGCTTATTGGCTCGATTTCCAGGCCGAAACCGGGGCAGGTAAGCAGTTGGACGGACTGCTGACAGACAGCCCGGACATCTGGTTACAGGACCAGGCCTGTTATTGAATTGCGGCGCGGCCTGCAATTCACTAGAATAGGCCGCCTTGTCAATCTCAGGCAAGATGCCGGCGTAGCTCAGCTGGTAGAGCGCTTCACTTGTAATGAAGATGTCGGGGGTTCGACTCCTCTCGCCGGCTCCAGCTATATCAAAGGCTTCCTGATTTCAGGAAGCCTTTTTTTATGGGAATGGCGCACTCGACCACAACAAAAAATGATGATTCCTGTGCCAACTGCGCTATTCAAAATGCATAGGCTCTTGCAATAAGGGCTTAAAGAATATTATATGCGTGGGTGTCGGTTATTTCCGGAAAATTGCCGGCTTGTCTGTTTGATACAAATGTCATAAATAACCGGGGAGTTAGTATGAGAAAATGGATTTCACGTTTTGTCCTGATAGTCCTGGCGGTTGCCGTAAACCTTGCTTCGGCAAACCCGCAACCAAAACTGGTTCTGCAGATCACGGTTGATGCTTTACGCGGTGACCTGCCACAGCGCTTTTCGAGTGTGCTTGGTGACGGTGGTTTTCGTTACCTGATGGAGCAGGGTATCGACTACAGCGCTGCCCATTACCAGCATGCCAATACCGAGACCATTGTGGGTCATGCGTCCCTGGCGACGGGAACCGTACCCGCGGCCCACGGCATGGTTGCCAACGTCTGGTTTGACCGTGAACTGGATCGCCTTGTCTACAATATAGAAGATCCCGACTACCACTTGCTTACCGTGGGTGCCGACGTGGATGACAAGACCGAGATTGACCCGACACAAAGGGCGGCCAGGGTCGATGGTCGATCGCCGAATAATATCCTCAGCTCCACGTTCAGCGACGAACTGGCGATTCATTTTGCCGGGCGATCGAAGATCTTCGCTGTGTCGGTCAAAGATCGCGGCGCTGTCTCACTGGCCGGGCATGCCGGCAAGGCCTTCTGGTTTTCCAAAGCCGGTGGTGAGTTTGTTACCAGCGATTATTATTACCAGCAATATCCTGACTGGGTGAATGAGTGGAACGCGCGCAAGCCCGCTGCGGCCTATGCCGGCAAGTCCTGGTCCCTGATGCACCCACAGGCGAAGTACCTGTATGGCGATGCGGATGACCGCGACTATGAAACCGACTTTCCGGGCTTTGGGCGAACCTTCCCGCATGCCTACGGTAACACTGATGACAAATACTTCACTACGAAGTTGACCTTAAGCCCCGCCGGTGACGAACTGACGCTGGATTTTGCCAAGACCTTGCTGACAAGCGAACAGCTGGGCCAGGACGATGTGCCTGACTTTCTCGCCATCAGCTTTTCATCCACCGATTATGTCGGGCATCTGTTTGGTGCCTCCAGCCTGGAGACCGAAGACAACATAGCGCGCCTCGACCGCACGCTGGCGGATCTGTTTAGCTTTATCGATAAAGAAGTTGGACTGGAAAATACCCTGATCGTGTTGTCTGCTGATCACGGTCAGCCGGAAGTACCCGGGTATCTGCACGAGATGGGCATCGATAATGCACATTACTTTGATACTGCGGCACTGGACAAAACGCCGGCCATCATGGCCCTGAAAAAGCAGTTTGGCCTTGGCGAAGAGCTGATCGAGGCCTTCTATCAACCTTACCTGTATCTCAACCATGACCTGATCCGGGCCAGGGGGCTGGACCAGGCACAGGTGGAACAGGCTGTCGCTGCGGAATTACTGAAGTTCGACGGTGTCGCCTATGCGGTATCCAGTACGGCACTGCGTACGGATAATTTGCCCGACACGTTGATGATGCGCTCGATCCTGCGTAACTTCCACCCGAAGCGCTCCGGCGACATCTACCTGGTGTTCGAGCCGAACGTTTTTATTAACGATTTCGACGGTTTGACTGTGGCCGCGACCCATGGCTCGCCCTGGCGCTATGATACCTTTGTGCCGTTGATCTTTGCCGGCTCCGGGCTGTCGGCTGCAACGGTAAGTCGTGCTGTCACGCCGTATGATATTGCACCGACTCTTGCGGCTTATCTCGGTGTGAAACCGCCGTCTGGCGCTATCGGCATGCCTCTGCCGGAAGTGCTGGGTGAGTGAGGGGATGTCACAAAAGACGATGAATGTCTGATCCCGGCAGTACAAATTACCCGAAGTGAACGGCGATTTTTGCTGCTATTTTTAGGCGCAATAAAAAAAGCGACCGCCAGGTCGCTTTTTTCTGCGTATTAATTCAGGTTAAAACAAAGAACCCCGCGTAAGCGGGGTTCTTTACCGGAAAATCTGTGCGTTCCGGTCAGGCAGCGGTAACGTTAGTTGCCTGCAGACCTTTAGGACCCTGCTCGACATCAAAATTTACGCTCTGACCTTCAGCCAGTGTCTTGAAGCCATCGCCGCCGATGGCAGAGAAATGTACGAATACATCTTCGCCACCGTCAGCCGGTGCAATAAAACCAAAACCCTTGGAATCGTTAAACCATTTTACTGTGCCTGTTGCCATGAATCTTAACCTCTTTATAAAAAATAAATATTTTTTCGGTTGCTTGTCCTGAAGGGCAGTGTGCTGGACGTTAACAACGTCGTCTACTACCTTGTAAAACAGGTGACCGAGATTGTTGTGCCGGTCTTGTTCAGGAACAATGCCCCCCCTCAAGCCTGGCAACGTCGAAGATGTTACACCATATGAGATGAAAATACCTGTTTTAGCGTATGTGCGACCGGTCAGCCGACGCAGAAATAAAGACTGATTATTTGATGCAGAATTGAGGCCAGCCGGACGGGCAGTTGCCGGTTAAATGACGGATTTTATTTCTCTTTGGGCAGATCAACCGAGGGCATTTCAGAAAACTGTAACTGGCGTTCTTCCATGGACATGTTTTCCTTGCGTCGATCGTGAAGCTGGCGTCTCTCTTTGGACATCAGGTCGGACTGTTTGTCAGGTTCTACAGCTGCGGATGATGTGCGTCTGTCTTTTTGATTTCTCATGTATGACTCCAGGGCGAGGTTTGACATCCATGCCAGGCATTTTCTTTTCTTACAGCTACCTTAGCGGCGTCGCCTGCCACCACTTTAGCTAAAAAAGCACATAAAATACAATACATTGAAATTATTTTTAGCGTGATTCTCCTGTTTGCCACTGTCTGGTCCCTATGAAATTGCTCGTTTTCTGTCTGAGACAACCGTCACAAATCAGCAAAACATGATTTAAAGATTGTCCGCAGATACCGATAAGGCACTCGTTATCTCTGCAAATTTATCTGCAGAGCTGGTGCAAAAGTATGATGGGGGCAGACGTGTACAAGACATCCTGGGGCAATATCTTTAATTCTTTCTGGTTTATCGGCCTGGCGGTATTTGCGGCCGTACTGGTAACTTCAGTCGGTGTCTCTGCGCCGGCGGAGCGTAACCCCTCGGTGGTAGAGAGAGAGCTGATTCAGTCACATTTCAAGGCCATCTCGCATACCGCAGAACTTTCCCTGCGAGTACCGCAAGCAGATTAACCAGGCCGCTCGGCCACTCAACAATCCGCCCGGAATGCCACAGGTTTTCCGGGTTTTTTTATGTCTCCATGGCGTGATTAGCCCGCACGGGCGCGGTATGATGTTTCGGATATTGCAATAGTGCCATGCTGGTTAACTGCAATCATGGAGAGAACCTTGCAGCAGAAGACACCATCCCAAAGACCTTTATACAAGCGCACCTGGCTAATTGTGCTGGCCGCTGTTGCCGCCTTGTTCATGTTATTGCTGGTTGTCCTGCCCTACGGGATTTCCTATGCCCTGCATCAATGGCTGCTGGCCAACGGCGGCGATGAAGTGCAGCTTGAGGATATCGATTTTAATGTTTTTACCGGTACCGCCTCGGTAACTAACCTGGATGTTTTTGTTGACGGGCAGTCACTGCTGACTATTCCGAAACTGGAGCTTGATGTTGACTGGATGCCGCTGTTTTCAGAGCGTGTTGATGTCCGCGCAGTCACCCTTGAGGGTGTAAAGATAAACATTGCCCAGGCGGCAGACGGCTCATTGCGCATTGGCGGCATCAGTTTGCCGGCGAGTGAAGACACCAGTGAAGAGTCGAACGGCGAAAGCTGGGGTTTCCGTGTGGAAACGCTTGCTGTGAACAACACCTCGATTGTTTACAAATCACCGGATGTACAACTGCTCACGCATATCGAATCCCTGGAGCTTGATGATCTGGTTAGCTGGTCTACCGACCCGGCGCAACTGCAAGTGAACGCCATTATCAATGACGCACCTGTGCTGCTGGAAGGTGAGTTGCCGCCACTGTCCACCGGCTTTGGTTTTACCGGCAAGCTGAGCGTGATGTCACTGCCACTACACACGTTTGCAACGCTTGCGGCCCCGGCAGTTGATGGTCTTGGCGGCAAGTTCAGCCTGGCTTCCGAGCTGGAACTGTTGTTGACAGCGGAGAACCTGCTGACCTTGTCACATAGCGGCGAGATTGGTGTGGATCAGCTGGCGCTGGAGCAGGATGGCAGGAGCCTGAGTTATGCCGGTCTGCAATGGCAAGGTGACGTTAAACTGAAAAACGGGGGGCAGCCGGGAGGACTTGCGCTTGATATGCAGGGTGTCCTTACCGGCAAGGACCTGGGTATTGCCGACAAGGATGTACAGCTGAGTTACGCCGCGCAGCAGTGGACCGGTGCGCTTGGCGTGAAGGCAGCGGCAGGGAGCGGTAATACAGATATCAGTATGCAGGGTAAGCTCGATGGTGACAGCCTCGCGGTGCTGATACCTGCAGAACAGTTCAGTGTCTACCATGGAAAGTTCATGTGGGACGGGGATGTAACAGTTGCTGCCGCTGAGGAAACCGCGGTAGCCGTGACAGGCAGTTTGCAGGTCGACAAGCTGGGCGCAGATTCGGATGACCACAAGGTCAGCCTGGCTAACATCAGGGATCTCACCGTCGAGAAGCTGCTGTTGCTTGAAAACGGTGATATCAGTGTGACAGGGCTGACGATTAATGAGGCTGTGTTTGCAAGAGATGCCGTGGAGCCGGCTGGCAATCAGAGTCAGGATGGTTCTGTATTGTCTGCCGGCCGGGTTTCGGCTGACAGTATCCAGGTGACTGGAGGAAACCAGATAGCCATCGGTGTGTTTGAATGGCGCGATATGGTTTCTTATATACAACGTGAGTCGAACGGCGAGTGGCGGCCGGTACGTATCATGGATACCCTGCCTTTTACCGGTGCAAAAGAAGAGGCGCCAACGGCTGATAAGGAAGTTGCCGATGCACCTGCGGGCCGTGTTCGTATTGAGGAATTAAGGGTGACGGGTGACAGTGCGTTTATCCTGGATGACAAGACGGTAAAGCCACCGTTCAAGATGCACCTGACAGTTACTGAAGGGTGGGCGAAAAATATCGATAGCGGTAACCCTGAACAGAGCAGCCCGATAAATATCAAGGGGCGAATCAGTAAACACAGTAACATCACCGTCAAGGGTTCCCTGCAGCCGTTTGCATCACGTCCAACACTCGACCTGGTCAATCATGTCGATGGTATTTCGTTACCACAATTTACACCCTATACGGTGGCGGCGCTGGGTTATGCCCTGGATAGCGGCCACCTGGACGCAGATACCACGCTGAAGATTAACCAGGGCGTGATCGACAGCGAGAATAACCTGGTGATTCGTGGTCTGGAGATCAGCCCTGTCGATAACGAAAGCCGCGAAAAACTGGATGGCTCACTGGCCGTTTCGCTGGATACGGCACTGGGTATGCTGCGCGACAAGAACAACACCATCAAGCTGGACCTGCCTGTCGAAGGTGATATCGACAGCCCGGATTTTGATATCAGTGACGTTATCAATACGGCAGTCGGTACCGCAATCAAGCAGGGTTCCATGACCTACCTGAAGCTTGCGCTACAGCCCTATGGCGCCTTGATTACGATTGCGGAACTGGCAGGGGATGCGGCCACCAAGGTGCGCCTGCAGCCGGTCAACTTTGCAGCAGGAGAAGCAGTGCCGGCCACAGAGTCTGATGGCTATCTTGAGAAAGTTGCCGGTATCCTGAAAGACCGGCCGGAAGTGAATATCAAGATATGTGGCTCGGCAGTCGAGGCTGATCGTGCAGCCCTGGGGGGTACTGTTGCGGCGGAGGCAAAAGACAAGGGCGGCGCTCCCGGCAAGGCTGTTGCGGCAGTGACTGACCAGCAGTTACTGGAACTGGCAAAAAATCGTGCCGCCTTTGTGAAAGACCGCCTGGTTACAAAGTACGGTGTATCCGCCAGTCGACTGGTTGCCTGTACGCCTGTAATTGATGCGGCAGAAGATGATGATAATGTGGCGCGGGTTGATTTGCTTATTTAGGGAACTTGATAAGTTCAGACATTTGCTGCTGCAGCCCGGGTTACGCTACCGCTAACCTGCGCTGCAAGCGGCTTATTCTTCTGGCGGCGAGCTGTAATGCTCCTGCACGTAGCCGTCGACGATCTTCTGAAAGTCTTCTGCAATACGGTCACCTTTAAGTGTTACCGTTTTCTCGCCGTCCACGTACACCGGTGCTACCGGTGTCTCGCCGGTTCCCGGCAGGCTGATACCAATGTTTGCATGTTTGCTCTCGCCCGGGCCGTTGACCACGCAGCCCATGACGGCAACTCTCATTTCTTCTACACCGGGATGTTGCTTGCGCCATTGCGGCATTTGTGTGCGCAGGTAATTCTGGATGTCCTGCGCCAGTTGCTGGAAGTAATGGCTGGTGGTGCGTCCGCAACCGGGGCAGGCGATGACAGCCGGTGTAAAGTGTCGCAGTCCCATGGCCTGTAGCAGCTCCTGCGCAACGATGACCTCGCGGCTGCGGTCACCGCCCGGTTCCGGCGTCAGGGAGATCCGGATGGTATCGCCAATGCCTTCCTGCAGCAGTACCGACAGCGCCGCTGTTGAGGCAACAATACCTTTTGAACCCATGCCGGCTTCAGTGAGACCCAGGTGCAGCACATAGTCGCACTGCGCTGACAGGGCGCGGTACACGGCAATCAGATCCTGTACACCGCTCATTTTTGCGGACAGGGTGATTTTGTCGCGCGACAGCCCCAGTGCTTCTGCCTGCGCAGCACTCTCCAGTGCCGAGGTCACCATGATTTCATGCATGATGTCCTGTGCATCTTTGGGTTCGTCACGTCTTGAATTGTCGTCCATCAGCCGCGCAACCAGTGCCTGGTCGAGGCTGCCCCAGTTGACGCCGATGCGCACCGGTTTCTCATGGCGGATAGCCGTTTCAATCATGCTGGCAAACTGTTCGTCACGTTTTTTCCCGCGGCCAACGTTGCCCGGGTTGATGCGGTACTTGGCCAGCGCCCGGGCGCAGTCCGGATATTTCTCCAGCAGCTTGTGGCCGTTGAAATGAAAGTCACCAACGAGTGGAACGTTTTCACCGGCGAGCTGCAATTGTGCAGCAATGACAGGTACGGCCGCGGCCGCTGCTTCCGAATTGACGGTGATGCGTACCAGTTCGGAACCTGCCTGCGAAAGTTCCCTGACCTGTTTGACGGTGGCGGCAATATCCGCCGTGTCGGTATTTGTCATTGACTGCACAACAATCGGGGCATTGCCACCGATCACTACATGGCCAACACGCACGGCGCTGGTATGGCGGGCTCTTGAAACGGCTGGAGGCATCGAGGTAATCAGTCTGGTCGGTTGAGAATGGCGTCTATGATAAGGCATTTTAGCGGCGGGTTGTACGCCGGGGCGATAGCGCTGGCTGGCGATTCTTGTGCCTCTGGGTGCATGCCTGCTCCGGAGAGGAATAGCAAAAAATTTAATTATTATATGATTATCAACAGGATATAAATTTCTTGCATGCCATGGAGTACTGTATATAATCACAGCTACTGTATAAATAACCAGTAATTAATTATGAACCAAAGCACACTGACTGCGCGGCAAGCCGAAATCCTCGAACTGATTCGCAGCTATATTGCCGAAGAGGGTTGCCCACCCACCCGTGCCGAAATTGCCGATACGCTCGGTTTTCGCTCTCCCAATGCGGCGGAAGATCATCTCCGTGCCCTGGAGCGCAAGGGAATGATCGAAATTATTTCCGGTTCGTCACGTGGAATTCGCCTCCTGGATGAAGAACAGGACTATGGCTTGCCGGTGGTCGGACGTGTGGCGGCTGGTGAACCCATTCTTGCGGAAGAAAATATTGATGATTACTGCCAGATAGAGGCTGATACCTTTCATCCGCGGGCTGATTACCTGTTGCGTGTCAAGGGTGACAGTATGAAAGACATCGGCATCCATGATGGTGACTTACTGGCGGTACATCACACACCCCATGCCGAGAACGGCCAGGTAGTGGTGGCACGACTTGACGACGAGGTAACGGTGAAGCGTTTCCGGCAGCGGGGTTCGATTGTGCGACTGCTGCCGGAAAACCGGGATTACGAACCCATCCGTGTAGACCTGCGTGAGCAGGCGCTGGATATAGAAGGACTGGCAGTTGGCATAGTGCGCAAGGAGATCAGCTAATGAAAACCACCGGAAAATTACACAACCTGAACGCCTGGGAAAGAAAGGCAGCAACGGCAACATCGCTGGTGGTGCCTACCGAAGTTGACGGACTGGATGAGTTGTTGCCCTGTGGCGGCTGGCCGAAAAATGGCCTGGTAGAAATTGTTGTGCCGGATGCTTATGCCGACTTCATGTCACTATTGATGCCGGCACTGGCACGTTTTAGCCGCCAGGGTCGCTGGATAGCGATGGTGGCGCCGCCCTGTCAGGCACGCGCCAGGCTGTTTACCGACAGCAGGGTAGACCCACTCAGGGTGCTGCAGGTAAATCCGCATCCCGGCCGCAGTGCCTTGTGGACAGCAGAATCAATGTTGCAGTCAGGTGATTGCGGTGTGGTTATGGCCTGGCCGAACTGTAATACCGAACTGATGGATAAACGTTTGCAGAATGCAGCAAGCAGTGGCAAGGCACTCGCTATCTTGGTCAGGTATGAAGGCTTGTCGATGCCGCGGTCAGCGGTGGATGTGCGTTTGAAGCTGGAGGCTGATGCGGATGGCAGTGCAGTGTACCTGGTCGATAGTGGCGGTGAGATATTGTCGGGCGTGGCGCTTCCCTGAGTGCTTGCGCCGCTGTTCCATTCGCCCTGTCAGGTAGTTGCAGACGCTGCTATGAGCCTGGTTCTGTATTGTTTTTGCAGGATTCCAGCTGGTTTCCCAGGTACACAAGATCGGCTTCAGCGTTCTGGGATTTCCACTGCAGGTCAACGTGCCTGGTAAACAGATCCTGGTATTGCATTTGCTGATAAATGTTGTAACCACATGACGCGATAAGGACGATAACCGCGACAGCGATAAAATCATAGTTAAGGGTTGCTTTCTTCATTGACAGGTTTCCGCTGAACTGGAGTGCGTGGTTATAAAAAATGCTGCCGGATTGGAAGGGTTAGCTGGCTGCGATAAAACGTGCCAGTACCTGTTCGGTATCAAGGCCGATCTTGTCGGGGTCAACACCAATCAGTCCGCACAGGGACACGATTTCTATATGTTCAACCAGGCTGGTAACGCCATCACTCAGGCTGACAGCGAGGCACAGGTCGATCAGCAGTTCAGCCGTTTCCAGATCCGAAGTGACGGCCCTGATGGTTGACAGTGCAGACTCTCTACCTGCCTTGGGAGAGGCAAGGATCATTGCCGTATACTGATTAAACAGATCGACGCCTTCCTGCGGGCTGAACACCTTCATCTGTGTGAGGGTATCCATGATCTGGTCTACCCGGATTCTGTCCGCGAAAGATACCTGTCCCTCTGATGCAGACACCATGGCACAGGCGGCCATTGAGGCTTCAAGGAATGGCCGGTTTTGTTGCTTTTCAGCGCGTGCCTGGAAGAACGATTTCAGGTTGTCGAGTATGCCGGACATTTAAATCTCCCTGGAGTCAGATGCAAGCATGATTATGCAGCCCGCAGAACACGATTATCAAGGTAAAGCCTTGTGTCAGTCGGCTTCACCGCGACGGATCGCTGACTTGCAGTCCTGGTAAAGGCTGATCATATGCTTCCAGACCGGGCCGGGTTTGCCATGGCTGATAACCGTTTCATCAAGCAGGGTGACCGGAGATATTTCCCGGGTAGAACTGCTTAGCCAGATTTCATCAGCACTGAACAGTTCTGCCTCGCTGATATCGGCCTCACGAAACGCTACAGCGTGATTGGCCGCGAGTTCGATTATCAGGTCGCGGGTAACGCCGGGCAGCAGGGTGGGGCTGTTGGGTGGCGTAATCAGCATGCCGTCTTTTACGATAAAAAGATTGCTGGCGGCTCCTTCGACGGCGTAGCCTTCCCTGATCAGGATAGCCTCTGCCGCACCGGCATCGATTGCCTGCTGGCGCAACATTACGTTTGGCAACAGGGTGATTGCCTTGATGTTGCAAAGCTTCCAGCGGATATCCGGAAATGTTACTGCCGTGGCGCCGCTGATCTTGTCAATATCGGCGGGCGGGGGCATCGCTGCGCTCATGGCAAACACGGTCGGTTTGCAGTCTGGCGGGAAGGCATGATCGCGTTTGGCTGCAACACCGCGCGTTACCTGCAGGTAGACGGCCTGGTCAGGTTCTGCATTGCGACTCACCAGTTCATTGAGCATGCTTTGCCAGTCCGCGCTGGACAACGGGTTTTCAATGCGGATGGCAGCAAGGCTGTTGCCTAGCCGTTTCAGGTGCTGATCCAGCCGGAACAATTTTCCGGCATACACAGGGATGACCTCGTAGACGCCGTCACCAAACAGGAAGCCGCGATCCATGACGGGGACGCTGGCATCCTGCAGCGGCAGAAAAGCACCATTGAGAAAGGCAATTGACACGGTGGCAGCTGCAGTTACTCGAAATACAACAGCGCTTCATCCGAGATACGCTGCCAGAAGCTGCCTTCACCGATTGTTTGCAGGCTCACCAGTGGCTGGTCGACCACCAGTTCATCGCCAAGCTTGACCTGTACCGAGCCGAGTGCCTGGCCTTCCCTTACCGGTGCGGTAATGCGTTCATTAATACTCATCGAGGCATCCAGTGATTTGTACTGGCCACGCGGTATGGTGACATACAGCGCCTGGTCAAGTCCCAGCGGTACCGACTCTGTGTTGCCTTTCCAGATGCGTGATGCGGCCAGTTGTGTACCGGCATCATAGAGTTTGTGTGTTTCAAAGAAACGGAATCCGTAGTTCAAAAGTGCCTGGCTGGCTTCAACGCGCGCATTGGCACTGTCGGTACCCAGTACCACGGTAATCAGGCGCATGCCGTCTTTGTTCGCAGAGGTCACCAGGCAGTAGCCGGCAGAATCGGTAAAGCCGGTTTTCAGCCCGTCAACACTGTCGTCACGCCACAACAGCTTGTTGCGGTTGTACTGGGTAATTTCATTGAAAGTAAATTCTTTCTGCGAATACCATTTGTAGTACTCGGGATATTTTTCAATCAGCAAGGTTGCCAGCAGGGCAATGTCTTTCGCCGTCATGTAGTGATTTTCATCCGGCAGACCGGTGGTGTTTACGAAGTGGCTGCCGATCATGCCGATTTCTTCTGCATGCCGGTTCATCAATGCCGCAAAGGTTTCTTCGCTGCCGGCGATGTGTTCAGCCAGTGCCATGGTGGCATCGTTACCGGACTGCACGATCATGCCCTGTAACAGGTCTTCTACCGACACCTGCTTGTTGACCTCCACGAACATGCGTGACCCGGGTGTGCGCCAGGCCTTTTCACTGATAGTGACCATGTCCCCAAGCGCGATGTTGCCTGCCTGCAGCTCGTTAAAGACCACGTAAGCGGTCATCAGCTTGGTGATGCTGGCCGGTTCGACTGACAGTTCGGCATTTTTCTCGGCCAGAATATGACCGCTTCCAAAGTCCTGAATGATGAAGGATTTGGCGCCGGTAGAGGGTGGTTTGGGAATCGGCAGGGCCGCGGCAAAGGTGCTGGCCGTAGCCAGGGAAAGAACAATAAGTGCTATAATATTCAATATGTTACGCATATATTTCCTGTGGGTGTGGCAGCTTGAAAGTTGAGTGCATTGTCCGTATGTGGCAGCCACTTTGCAACGGCCTGTATTCGTCTTACTGCAGCACCGGGTGGCTCTCGTTAATGCCCATCGATTTGAGTGAGTTGCTCGCCTGATCGATTGCAGCACTACCGGACAGTGGCCCCACCTGTACCTTGTAGAAGGTGCCGTTGTCACCCGGGGCTTCGATAATCCTGACGTCTTTTATATCCTTGTGGGCGAGCATTTTTCCCTGCAGACGTTCCGCATTCTCCCTGCTGCCGAAGGCGCCGACCTGCAGGTACATGACGGTTCCTTCAGGATAACTGACCGGTTGTGCAGTCACCGGCGCTGTTGCGGGTGTTGTGTTGTCCGCAGCGAGCGGTAAACCGGCCTCGATGGCGCGAACTTCAACCTTGCCGGTGCCATGCCCGAGAATATCGAGTTTCACGGCAGCAGTGTACGACAGGTCAATCAGCCGATCGTCATGAAAGGGGCCACGGTCATTGACTTTCACAATCACGGAACGGTCATTATTGAGGTTGGTAACTTCTACATAGGTTGGCAGCGGCAGCGTTTTATGTGCGGCGGTCATACCATAAAGATCGTAGGGTTCGCCGCTGGAGGTGCGTTTGCCATGAAATTTTGTTCCATACCAGGAGGCCAGCCCGACTTCCCGATAACCGCTGCTCGAGGGCAGGGTGTAGTAGCGT
>JAOUCV010000162.1 GCA_029859555.1 Gammaproteobacteria bacterium | reverse complement strand
CGCCTAGGAAACAAGCTGCAACGAACAGGGTTCATGCTCTGAATGATTAGCCGGAGCCAGCTGGACCCGCGGACGCGTCCAGCCTGTCCATACGCCAGAGCCGGCCATTACAGGTCTCGTATAATTTGCAGCGTACTGTGCAGCCGCGACAAGGTAACCGCATGGCCTGAGACTGTGAATTCACTGCAGTTACTGCTGCGACAATTTGGCTTTTTTGTTCCATGGGTTTCATCGAGGTTTAAAGTACAGGTATTGTATAACAACCGTCAAGTGTGAGCTTCTTGCCGGTGTGAAATATTGCTGAGGGCATCGATCAAACCTGCCTGTTGTGCCGCAACAGCATGCAGTCGCGCAGGACCCGCCAGGGTGCATCCAGCCGGATCAAAACCGAACCCTCAGCTTTCTCGTTGAAGCGATACCAATAGCGGCACGACCCTGGATAACTACCTGACGACGGATGGCGCAGACGCCTGGTGTGCAACAAAAATCATCCGGCTGGTTTCAAACCCGTAAGCGGAAGCTTTCTCGAGCAAACGCCTGACAATTGAGGCATCGAGATCCGGCTGTCTCGCCAGTATCCAGAGATAAGAAGTATTTGGCCCGGATACCAATGCATACTGATAGCCATCCTGGTCGAGATCAATGATAGTGTAGCCACCGTAGAACGGGCCGAAAAATGAAACCTTGAGACTGCCGACTTTTTTGTCTCCCACAAACAGGGCCTTGCCTTCTGCCTCCTCCCAGCGTCGTTTCACGCTGTTATAGCCCTTGTTCAGCACACGTATCCCGCCATCCTCACGTAGACTGTATTCGGCAGTGACCTGCTCAAGGTCACGTTCAAAAGAGTGATCGAGCCTGGCAATTTCGTACCAGGTGCCGAGGTAGCGGTTGACATCAAAATCGGTAACCGGGGATACACCGTCAGGCATCCCGGTGCAGCCGGAAAGGAACAGCAGTAAGGCTGATAAAAGATATCGCACAGCAACCGACATGCTGCTAGTGCAAGCTGGTCTGCGGCTGTAGATGCCTGCGCCGGTGACGGCGTTTTCTCCCGGTCTGGCCTTGAACCGGCCTGCCCTTGTTGAGAAGTAACCGGGCCCGGACAAACTGCTCATCCGTCATGCCCGCTGCAACCACATTCCGCAGTACACCGGCACCACTGTCGCCCTGTTCAATGGCACACGTCAACCAGTAAAAGGCCCTGGCTGCATCCTGTTCGACACCCCGTCCTTCCGCATAAATCAGGCCCATCCCGTACTGTGCATTGATATCCCCCTGTTGCGCCGCCTGTAAAAATTCTGCGGCGACCGCGGGATCGTTTCGCAATAACACCAAATCTGCTAAATTTGCCATGTTTTTTTCCAGTATTCAGTTGCTTATGAAGCCAATCAGGTACATCGATCTGCAATAAAGACTAACATAGCCCGACCGATTGTAGTACAGTTATTGTACAACTTATGAGGAAATACCCATGCCACAAACACTCCTGGCTGAAGAACCCGCTGAACAAGTCGAAGACGCAGTCAGTTTTTTACCCATCCGCACGGTGGCCAATTTAACAGGAATCAATCCTGTTACCTTGCGCGCCTGGGAGCGCCGCTACAGCCTGATCACACCCCGGCGCACACCCAAAGGACATCGTCTTTACACAAACGACGACGTTGAACTGATCAAACAGGTGCTCGACCTGCTCGACCAGGGAATTTCCATCAGCCAGGTCAAACCCCTGCTCGAACAACCGCCCGGCCAGCAAAAAGCGACCGCGCTTAAAGACACCGGGGACGTCTGGAAAAACTACCAGCAGAAGATGCTTGATGCCGTCGAAAAGTTCGATGAGCAGGTACTCGACAGTATCTATAATGACGCACTGTCCCTGTACCCGATTGATGTGTTGAACCAGCGGCTGGTATTACCGTTATTAAGGATCATTGGCGAACGCTGGAAAGAACGAGAAGCGGCTATCGCCGAAGAACACTTCTTTTCCGTTTACTTGCGCAATAAAATCGGATCCCGGATTCATCACCTCAACCAGCGCAGTAGCAGTAGCGAACCGTTGTTAATGCTTGCCTGTCTGCCGGGTGAATACCATGAGATCGGCTTACTGCTGTTTGCCCTGACAACCGTGAACTTCGGCTACCGTGTGCTGATCCTGGGCTCCAATACCCCGCTGGAGCAATTACCCAAAGTACTGCAGCAAAAATCCTGTGCCGCCATCGTCCTGTCCGGTTCAGCCCGGCCGACACGCGGCCTGTTTGATGGTGAACTGTCTAAACTGGTGAAGAACAGCGATGTTCCGGTTTTTATCGGTGGCAACATCGCAGCCAAACACCAACAGAAGATTGAAGCCGCTGGCGCTATTTGCCTGGGCGAGTCATTCAGCGCAGGACTCAGAGCGATAAGCCAGCTACTCAAGTCAGTAAAATAGCATAAGCACTCGTGTCCACAGCGATACTCTGGTTCCGCAGGGATTTGCGCCTTGCAGATAATCCGGCGCTGCAGTCACTGCTGCAGGACGGACATATTCCTGTCCCCGTTTTCATTCATGACGAGCCCGACCCGGACTGGCAGACAGGCAGGGCCAGCGCCTGGTGGCTGCATCACAGCCTGGTTGCGCTTGAACAGGCATTGCAGCAACTGGGCAGTGAGCTGTTGATCTGCAGCGGAGACAGCTGGCAACAGTTATCACAACTTGCCGGGAAAACTGGCGCCGAGGCGGTTTACTGGAATCGCTGTTACGAGCCGGCATTTGTCAAACGTGATGAGACGATAAAGCAACAACTCAGGCAACAGGGTATCAATGCATACAGTCACAGCGCAGGCTTGCTGCGCGAACCCTGGCAACACCTGAAAAAAGACAACACGCCCTATCGCGTGTTCACCCCGTTCTGGAAATTGCTCGGCAAAACCGGTCCTTCACGTGAGCCTGCGGTAACCCCGGATACGCTGCCGGCTGTTGCCGAAAACATCACCACGGATAGCCAGACCATTGAATCGCTGCGGCTGTTGCCGGCGGTTCAATGGGACAAGGCTTTTTACAGCCACTGGAATCCCGGCGAGAACGGCGCCTGGCGTGCCGCGGAGGAATTTTGTGACAGCCGCTTGATTGACTACAGCTTGAATCGGGATCACCCGGAAAAAACCGGTACCTCACACTTGTCAGCACACTTGCATTTCGGAGAAATCAGCCCGATACAGTTATGGCATTATCTTTCGCAGCTGGCAGCGTCAGATACATCACCCGGCACCGTGGCTGCAGCTGAAAGCTGGTTGCGTCAATTGTGCTGGCGTGAATTCAGCCAGCACCAGCTGTTTCACTTCCCTGACACTCCCCTGCAACCACTTGATAAACGTTTTGAACGCTTTCCCTGGCGCACTGACTATGCCGACACACTGGCAAGCTGGCAGCGCGGCCAGACCGGCATCCCGATCGTGGATGCCGGCATGCGTGAACTATGGGCGACCGGGTACATGCACAACCGGGTACGCATGCTGGTTGCATCCTTGCTAACCAAAAACCTGCTCATTCCCTGGCAGGAAGGCGCGCGCTGGTTCTGGGATACCCTGGTGGATGCCGACCTGGCGAACAACACCATGGGCTGGCAATGGACAGCAGGCAGCGGCGCCGATGCCGCACCTTTTTTTCGTATATTCAACCCGGTTTTGCAGGGTGAACGATTCGACAAGGCAGGCCGCTATGTACGCCACTGGATACCCGAGCTCGCCAGGCTGGAAAACAAATACCTTCATCAGCCCTGGGCTGCCGAACCGAAAACCCTGGTGGATGCGGGCATCTGCCTCGGCAAGGATTACCCCGAGCCGCTGGTCGACCTGAAAGCCAGCCGCACGCAAGCGCTGCTTGCATGGGACCGCGTCAAACGACAGCCTGCCTGAGTACGCTTGCAGCTGCCCGCGCATCGAGGTTTTCAAATTTAACAGCAGCTGTTTTCAACGCGGCCTGAAGGGCTGAAAATGCGACCTCAACCGCAGCCGCTTCACCGCGAAAGCCAAGTTCGATTGAAGCAACAGCTGCCATATGCGGCAGGCTGAATATTTTTGCGCGGGGATGACCGGCAGACAACTCGTCCAGCAGCTGAATCAGTGCTGATTCGTGAGTATCAAATACCCTGACTGATTTCTCTACTTCCGGCTGCAAGTCGTGGCCATAGTAACTGTCCAGCACCCAGTCGAGCATGGTCCAGGCCAGCGACGGAAATCCGGGAAAAAAATGATGATCAAACACGGTAAAACCCGGTATCCGGCTATGCGGGTTTGGAATCAGCAAGCAATCTTCGGGGAGGTCTGCCATGCGCACACGGTTTGGATAGGCCTCTCGGCCAAAGCGGTCTTCAATCATACTGACAGCATCCGGGTGCCTGAGCAGACGCATACCAAATGCCCCGGCAGCGGCTTGCCGGGTCTGGTCATCAGGGGTCGCCCCGATGCCACCAAAGCAAAACACCGGCACCGAATCCAGCTGGGTCAGCTTTAACTCATGTACCAGCCTGTTGTGGTTGTCACTTACCATTCTTGACCAGGCGACAGACATGCCACGGGCATGCAGGGTTTCTATAACATGTGACAGGTGTTTGTCGGTGCGCTTGCCGCTGAGCAATTCATCACCGACAATCATCACACCAAACTGCCTTGCCTTGTTCATGCAGCCGGGCTTACAGCTTGTTTCTTAACAGCAAGGCCTGCGGATGCGGAGCCAGGTACACCTGTTCGTTGATATACGGATGATTGTGCATACTGAAATGATGCTGCAGCAGGCGGATGGGTACCACCAGCGGAAACTCACCACGCCGATACGAATCGATAGTCTTGCCGAGATCGGCGCGATGCGCGGAATCAAGATTGTTTTTCAGATAACCGAGTAAATGCTGCAGCACATTCGTGTGCCGTTTGCGAGTCGCCGGCCGTCGAAGCGCCCGCATCAAGCAGCTAATGTAACTGTCTGCGATCTCGGCCAGTGGCGCCCGGCTCAAGTCCGACAGCATCTGCCCCAGCTCGCGATACATCTGGTTACTGTGCGACATAACCAGGTATTTATGACTGCTATGAAAACTGATCAATCCCGCTTTGCTTACACCACTTTCGATCAGTGCCTTCCAGCGCGCAAAGACATAGACCCGGGTAATAAAATTGTCACGCAGGTCAGCATCATTCAGCCGACCTTCTTCCTCCACCGGCAACAGCGGGTTGGCGTTCATTAGCTCTCGCGCAAAAAGACCTGTGCCGACGCGCTCGGGCATGCCCTTGTCGTTGTAAACCTTGACACGCTCCATGCCACAACTGGGCGAATCTTTTTTGAAAATAAAACCACACAGACCCTCAATATCGCCGGCTATTTTTTCACCGTAGGCCCGCAGCGGCTGTGTAACATTCAACTCCGGTGTTTTTACACCGACGGCTTCAGGGCTTTGCACATCTCCTGTCAGTCGGATCGGTTGCCGCGGCGTACCCATACCGATCGCCACTTCCGGACAAAATGCTGTAAACACGAAGTGCTCAGCCAGCGAGTCGGTGATAAAACGGCTGCGCTTGTGGCCACCATCGAACCTGACCTTGCTACCCAGCAGGCAGGCACTCACGCCTATCTTGATA
>JAOUCV010000161.1 GCA_029859555.1 Gammaproteobacteria bacterium | reverse complement strand
GTGCCGTCGTTGAAGGCGCGCAACGCGTGATGCGGGTGCAATTGTCACGTGAAACAGACGACCTGGAAACGCACCTGTCGTTTCTCGCCACGGTGGGGTCAACCAGCCCCTATGTAGGCCTGTTCGGTACCGTCTGGGGAATTATGAACTCATTTCGCGGGCTGGGTAATGCGCAGCAGGCGACGCTGTCGATGGTGGCGCCCGGTATTGCCGAGGCACTGATCGCAACAGCCATGGGCCTGTTTGCGGCGATACCGGCAGTGATTGCCTACAACCGCTATTCCAATGATGTCGAGCGGCTGATTAATCGCTACGACAATTTCCTGGAAGAGTTTTCAACCATCCTGCAACGCCAGGCACACGCCTGATTGTTGCCGGTTAACTGCAAATATCGCTGTATATAAAGATAATGGCCCGTCATCGTACCCGTAAACGACCCATGGCCGAGATCAACGTCGTGCCGTATATCGACGTGATGCTGGTGATGCTGGTCATCTTCATGATCACGGCGCCGTTGCTGACGCAGGGGGTCAAGGTCGACCTGCCCGAGGCGTCTGCCGAACCGATCGATGATCCGGATAACGAACCGCTGGTGGTGAGTGTCGATGCGGGCGGAAGCCTGTATCTGAACGTGGGCGAATCGCCGGATGATGTCATTACAGAGGAAGACCTGGTGCAGACGGTGGCAGCCGTGCTAAGGCGTCAGCCGAAAAAATCGGTGCTGGTGCGCGGTGATCACGCGGTCGATTACGGTGCGGTTGTTTCTGCCATGGTGCTGTTGCAGCAGGCGGGCGCACCCAACGTGGGGCTGGTCACGGAACCACCGGAGCAGTAGACCGGACTATGTGGCAAGCTGTGCGCGAAAACCCCCGTGCCGTGATGTATGCGGTGTTGATGCACGTGGGGCTGTTGCTGTTGCTGGTATTCAGCCTGGACTGGACACCGGATGCTGTTAAGCCCGGGACCAACAAACCGATTCAGGCCGAGCTGGTTGATATGACGAAGGTGCGCGAGATGGAAGCGCAGAAGAAGGCAGAGCAGCAGCGTATAGAAGATCAGAAACGCAAACAGGAGCAGGAGAAGCAGCGCAAGGCAGAAGACGAACGCAAGAAACAAGCCGAGCAGGAAAAGCAGCGCAAGCTTGAAGCCGATCGCAACAAGAAGGCAGAGCAGGAGAAGCAGCGCAAGGCCGAGACCGAACGCAACAAGAAGGCCGAGCAGGAAAAGCAGCGCAAGGCCGAGGCCGAGCGCAACAAGAAGGCGGAGCAGGAGAAACAGCGCAAGGCCGAGGCCGAGCGCAACAAGAAGGCGGAGCAGGAGAAACAGCGCAAGGCCGAGGCCGAACGCAACAAGAAGGCGGAACAGGAAAAGCAGCGCAAGGCCGAGGCGCTGCGCCAGCAACAGGCCGAGCAGGCGTTGCAGGCACAGCTGGCGGAAGAGGCGGCGCAGGCACGTGCTGAAAGCGCGTTGTCGCAGTTCATACCTTATATTCAGCAGAAGGTGCAGAACAGCTGGTTGCGTCCCGCCGGTAGCCCGCCGGGTTTGAGCTGCGTAATACAGGTAAAATTGATTCCGGGTGGTGAGGTGGTGAGTGCCCAGGTTGTGCAGAGCAGTGGTGATACCCTGTTTGACCGCTCTGTTGAAACAGCCGTGTTGAAGGCATCGCCTTTACCCTTGCCGGACGACCCGGCGATGTTTAAATATTTTCGTGAAATTAACTTCAGGTTTGTGCCGGACTGACTGGATTTCGAGAGTTACAAGCTGTCGGCTTGTGATGAATTGACAAGTTGTGTGGATTAAAAGGGAAGATATCAGCTGTTATGAATAGATACTATCGTTGGATTTTTTTGCTTCTGTTGCTGGCAAGTAACCCGCTGCGTGCAGCACTCACTATCGAGATTACCCAGGGCATGGAAGGGGCGATCCCGGTTGCCGTAGTGCCGTTTGGCTGGAGCGGCAACACCGCAGCAGCACCGGAAAACCTGGCCGCCATCATCAGTGCCGACCTCAATCGCAGTGGTCGCATTGAAACCCTGGCGGACCGTGACCTGATTGCACATCCCACCGAGGGTGACCAGGTGCAGTTTCAGAACTGGCGCATGGTGAAGGTCGATGACCTGGTGATTGGCAAGGTGAGCGGGAACGCCGACGGCACCTTTAATGTGCAGTTCGAGCTCTATGACATTATTCGCGGCAAGCAGCTGATTGGTTCAAGCTTTCCGACCAGCCGTGAAGACCTGCGCCGGGTCGCACACCATATCAGTGACCTGATCTATGAAAAACTTACCGGTGAGAAAGGTGCGTTTAACACTCAAATTGCCTATGTGACCAGCAGCGGCAGCAGCAAAAACAAGAGCTATACCCTGCTGGTGGCTGATTCTGACGGCTACAACCCGCAGACCATCCTGACGTCAAACCAGCCGCTGATGTCGCCGTCCTGGTCGCCGGATGGCCGGCAGATCGCCTATGTCTCGTTCGAGAAGAAGCTGGCCGAGATCTATATCCAGGAGGTGGCCAGCGGCTCGCGTCGCAAGCTGGCTGCCTTCAAGGGCATTAACGGCGCGCCGTCCTGGTCGCCGAATGGTCGTCAGCTGGCGCTGACGCTGTCGCGCGACGGTAACCCTGAAATCTATATCATGGATGTTTCAAGCGGCACTCTGCGCCGGCTCACCAGCAGTTCGGCCATTGATACCGAGCCGGTCTGGACGCCGGACGCAAGAAGCATCATTTTTACCTCGGATCGTGGCGGTGCGGCGCAGCTGTACCGCGTCCCCGTGGGGGGTGGCAAGGCCCAGCGCCTGACATTTGAAGGGAAATACAATGCTGGCGCGGATGTCTCGCCGGACGGGCGTAAAATTGCTATGGTGCACGGCAATAATGGCAATTACCGCATCGCGGTGCTGGACCTGGATAGCGGCTTGCTGCGGACATTAACCGATGGCCCGCTGGACGAGTCACCGAGTTTCTCGCCGAATGGCAGCATGATTATCTATGCCACCCGCGCGGGTAACCGGGAAGTGCTGTCGGCGGTGTCGGTAGACGGGCGTTTTCGTCAGCGGCTGTCGTTGCAGGCAGGTAATGTGCGTGAGCCGGTATGGTCACCCTTCGACAAGTAAGATGCGGGGCAAGTAAAGTCTGTATGTTTAGCGGCTACATGAATCGAAAATCGGGAGTTAAATTATGAAATTCAAGTTGAGCAGAGTGATGTTGGTGCTGATGGTTGCAGTGATGGCAGCCTGTAGTTCAACCGGCGACAAACAGGAAGGTCCGGTCTCTATCGAAGACAGGGGTACGTCGGCTGATGGCAGTGCGGTAAGCAGTGGTGCCGCCGGCAGCAGCAGTTTCAGCAATTACTCGCTGGATGATCCGAACAGCCCGCTGGCACAACGCGTTATCTACTTTGAATATGACAGCGCCGAGATCACCATGGACGGACAGGACCTGCTGGTTCACCATGCCGGTTTCCTGGTGGCCAACCCGACGGTACATGTCACCCTCGAAGGTCACACGGATGAGCGTGGTTCACGCGAGTACAACATCGCACTGGGCGACCGGCGTGCGCTTTCTATACAGCGTGTACTGGAGCTGAACGGTGTTGCGCCCGAGCAGATTACGGTTGTCAGCTACGGTGAAGAGAAATCGGCAGCCGATGGCAACAGTGAAGCGGCCTGGCGTTTGAACCGTCGCGTTGAACTGCTTTACTAAACTGTTGTAGCGGGAATAAAGCCAATGATCTTATCGGTAAAACGTTCTGTTGCAGCCGTCGTGCTGCTGTCAGCTGTCACGGCAGTATCGCTGCAGACGGCAGTCGCCGCCTCAACCAGTGATCGTCTCGACAGTATCGAGCGCAAGCTGGATTCCCGCGGGCTGCTGGATATGCTCAACCGGGTCGAACAGATGCAGCGTGACATTCAGCAACTGCGTGGCGATATCGAGGTGCAGACACATACACTAACGGATATGCAGCGCCGTTCACGTGAGCAGTACCTGGACATCGACCGGCGTCTGCAGCAACTCGAATCCGGTGCACCGGGTATGCCGGCCGCAGTGACACCACCGCTGGCACCCCCGCCGGTTATGTCCGCACCGGGCGGCACTGATCCGTTGAACCCGCCACCGATGGCACGTCCACCCGGTGCCGCAACGATCACGCCATCGCCACAGCCAGTGCGAGCGGGCGAGCGTGAGGCCTATGACAACGGCCTGGCCGTGCTCAGGGAAGGCCGTTATGTGGAAGCCGCCGGGGCGTTTAACCGGTTTCTGGTCAATTACCCGGGTAGCAGCTATGCCGATAATGCCAGTTACTGGCTCGGTGAGACGTACTACGTGACGCGTGATTTTGACCAGGCGCTGGCGACTTTCAATGGGCTGGTTGTGCAGTATCCGAACAGCCCCAAGGCAGCAGACAGCCGCCTCAAGACCGGCTATATCTATTACGAGAAAAAAGACTGGAAACAGGCGCGGCAATCACTGCAGGCGGTGGTGTCTGAATATCCCGGTTCCACTGCGGCGCGCCTTGCCGGCGACCGGCTGAAGAAGATGAAGGCTGAAGGTCATTAACCACTAGGCTGTTTTATCCGGACAAGGCAAGACGGGCGCGCTATCTGCCCGTCTTGCACAGTATAATTCCATCCCGTCATGTCAGATTCCACCCGCTTGCGCATCACCGAAATATTTTATTCCCTGCAGGGAGAATCGACGCTGGTCGGTCTGCCAACGGTGTTTGTGCGCCTCACCGGTTGCCCGTTGCGTTGCGGCTACTGCGATACCGAATACGCCTTCCAGGGCGGCGAGTGGATGCTGCTGGACGAGATCCTGCAGCAGGTATCCGTACACCGGTCCCACCATGTCACAGTGACGGGCGGGGAGCCGCTGGCGCAGAAGAACTGCCTGCCGTTACTGGCGCGGCTATGCGATGCCGGCTATACGGTGTCACTGGAAACCAGTGGTGCGCTGGATGTTTCAGAAACCGATCCGCGGGTCATTCGAGTGATGGACTTGAAGACGCCGGATTCCGGTGAGCTTGAACGTAACCGGTATGAAAATATCGATCAGCTGCAGGCACATGACCAGCTTAAATTTGTTATCTGCAGCCAGGCAGACTACCAGTGGGCGAAACAAAAGATTGCAGAGTACACACTGAATGAGCGCTGCGAGATATTGCTCTCACCGGCGCATAATCAGCAGGATGCCAGGGAACTGGCCGAGTGGATGCTGGCGGACCGGTTGCCGGTGCGCCTGCAGCTGCAGTTGCATAAATACCTGTGGAACAACAAGCCGGGGCACTAATAAACATCTGTGGCTCTGCACCAGGCCATTAATAAACATTTGTAGGAGCGGATCTCGTGCGCGATTTGCTTCGATGCTAAAAACAATCGCGGACGAGATCCGCTCCTACAGGGCCAGCGACAAAGGCAATCCCGAATGGATAAACACACAAAACCAAAGGCCGTGGTACTGCTCTCCGGTGGGCTCGATTCCGTCACCGTGCTGGCGCTGGCGAAACAGCAGGGTTTTGACTGCTATGCCCTGAGCCTGGATTACGGTCAACGCCAGATCACCGAACTGAATGCAGCCAAACAGCTGGCCGGCTCTGTCGGAGTGCATGAACACCGGATT
>JAOUCV010000160.1 GCA_029859555.1 Gammaproteobacteria bacterium | reverse complement strand
TTTTGCATCTTCTTCATCACCCGCGCATCACTGGACTCAGCCGGCGCCCTGCTGATTGTTCCCTCCATGGGAGCCAGTGCTGTGCTGCTGTTTGCGGTTCCACACGGAGCACTGTCACAGCCCTGGAATGTATTTGGCGGACACCTCGTTTCCGCACTGGTTGGTGTCAGCTGCGCCATTGCCGTACCGGGCGAGATCCTTGCAGCAAGCCTTGCCGTCGGGCTTGCCATTGGTGCCATGCATTACCTGCGCTGCATACACCCGCCGGGCGGGGCAACGGCCCTTGCCGCAGTAATTGGAGGCGATACCACCCATGCGCTCGGCTACCAGTTCGTTATCACACCGGTGCTGATCAATGTACTCATCATGTTGATAATCGCCGTCGCCTTCAATTACCTGTTTCCCTGGCGACGTTACCCGGAATGGCTGGGTAATAAAACTGAAGAGGACCTCGACAAGAGTACTGGCGTTTCACAACGCAGCATTGAGCATGCCGACCTGGTATATGCACTCAGCCAGCTGGACACCGTCATCCCGGTTTCCGAGCATGACCTGCTTCGCATCTATGCGCTGGCTACCGGACAGGTCAATCAACGCCAACTGCAGCCGGAGCAGATTAAGCCGGGGTGCTATTATAGCAACGGGGCAAGCGGGCCCGAGCATTGTATTCGCCAGATTGTGGACACCAATCCGAGTAACAACCCGGACAAGGACATGGTGATCTACAAGGTAATCGTCGGAACAGCACCACGAAGTTCAGTCATGCTGACAAGGGCTCAATTTGCACGCTGGGCTGTCTGTGAAGTAATCCCTGACAAGGATGACTGGAAGCGTATGGATGATAACAAAACAGATTCTTCCTGAAGTAACCAGGCGCTGACAGTGAGACTGCAGACTGTTTGCACATAGATAGTACCCCGGCGCTGGAATACAATCAGCTGCTGCCAGGCAAGCTACCGGAACACAAACCATGAGTAATTCAGATAAATTCAGAAGACAGTCACAGGAAGACGGTGTCTATGTCGCGCCCTGGGAACGGGCATTCAAAAAGGTACTGACCCCGTTTGAAGAGTTTATTCATCGGCAGACGACCAGTGGCCTGCTGCTGATGATTATGGCAGTGCTGGCACTGATTCTGGCAAACAGTCCCCTCGCCTATATTTATCAGCAAATCCAGCATATTGACATCGGCCTCAGCGTCGGCAGCTGGTCGATTGAAAACAGCCTGCATCACTGGGTCAATGATGGCCTGATGGCGCTGTTTTTCTTCGTCGTCGGACTGGAACTCAAGCGCGAGATCATGGTTGGTGAACTGGCAAATCCGCGCCAGGCCGCATTGCCAATCGTCGCCGCTATTGGTGGCATGGTCGTGCCTGCACTGATTTATTTCGCCCTCAATCCGGAAGGTGATGCAGCACGCGGCTGGGGCATACCGATGGCAACTGATATTGCGTTCGCGCTCGGCGCCATCGCCTTGCTTGCCCGTCGCGTACCGAAAGCACTGATTACCTTCCTGGTAGCGCTGGCCATTGTTGATGACCTTGGGGCAGTCATGGTCATTGCAGTGTTTTATACGGAAACCCTCTCGATAGACGCACTGCTTGCTGTGGCCGCTATCTTCGCTATGTTAATGGTGCTGAATATAGCAGGCGTCCGCAAAATTCTGCCCTACTTCATTCTTTCCATTTTCCTCTGGTATGCCATGTATCTTTCCGGCGTACATGCAACACTGGCGGGTGTTCTGGGCGCCTTCTCGGTACCGGCGCGCCCGAAGTACAACCCGGACCGCTTCAGCCAGCAGGTCAGTGAATTGATGCAGCGTTTTAATGACAGCCATGTATCCGGGCAAAGCATCATGACCAATGACAAGTTGCGCGCCATCGTGCAGACACTGGGTAATGGCATCCACGAGGTCGAAGCACCACTGCAACGCCTGGAACACGCATGGCACCTGCCGGTCGCCTACCTGGTCATCCCGATATTCGCATTATTCAATGCCGGTATCCCGCTGAACCTGAGCGGCTTTGGCGAGACACTGATGCACCCGGTAACCATGGGTGTTTCGGTCGGATTAATCGCCGGCAAGATTATTGGCATTGCCGGCAGTTGCTGGATAGCGCTGAAACTGAATATCGGGGTCTTACCGGCAGAAACACGTTTCACGCAGATTATCGGTGTCTCCCTGCTTGGCGGTATTGGCTTCACCATGTCTATCTTTATTGCCGAACTCGGTTTTATACACCAGCCGGAACTGTTACTCATGGCAAAAACCGGCATCCTGTTTGCTTCACTGGTTGCCGGTATGACGGGATTTATCTGGCTCTATCTTGCCGGCAGCAAGAACGGCTGACTGCAGCGGGCAACAGCCGCGTACCTGCATGCCATTGAACCAGCAGCAAGCTGTTAACCTGCCGATAGCGGCACTGCTGCTTGCCAACCTGGTACCGCTATTCGGGGTACTCTACCTGGGCTGGGATGTCGGCTCTATTGTTGTACTCTACTGGATAGAAAACCTGGTGGTCGGCAGTTACACACTGCTGAAGATGCTCACCAGCGGCGGTAGCGGCGCACTCCCTCAAATGCTGTTCTTCTGCATACATTACGGTCTGTTCTGCGTAATTCACGGTCTTGCAATACTGGAACTGACCCGTTTTGCCGGCGAACTGGCAGAGTTGCCGGCACAGGCCGACTGGCCCGGGCCGCTGGTTTTAATACAGATGTTTATCGATCTGCTACGCCAGGTCATCAATGCCGCGCCTGCAGAATTACTATGGGCCTGTATTGCATTATTACTCAGCCACGGCGTGTCTTTTCTGTTGCTGTTTGTCGGTCAGCGGGAATACCGCCATACCACCACAAAAAAACTGATGCGTGCTCCCTACAAGCGCATTGCCGTGCTGCAAGTCACCGTCATTGCAGGTGGTTTTCTGGTTACCGTACTCGGCTCACCCACCGGCATGCTGGTGGTGCTGGTTGCGCTCAAAACCGGGATCGATATCATGCTGCATAACCGCTCACACAAACCGGATACTGCCGTTGCTAGCGACAGCGCACCAAAACAAGCCACAGGAGAACAGCAATGGAAATAGGTGGAATTTTCGGACTACTGATACTAATTGCCAACGTATGGGCTATTCTGAACATATTTCAAAGCTCGGCGGACACCGTCAAGAAAGCAATCTGGATCGTTCTGGTACTGCTGTTACCGTTGCTGGGTGTCATTATCTGGTACTTTGCCGGCCCGCGCGAAAGCTGAACACACCCGGTGAACAGCAATATTGATGACCAGCACGGCCCGGGAATTCGCCTGCATCCGCCTGTCATTTACGCCATCAGCATTCTCAGCGGGATCGGTCTCAACAATTTCTGGCCACTGGCGATGCCCTATGGACTGCATAACCGCAACTACGGCGTGGCACTGGTAGTTATTGCTTTACTACTGGCGGCCTGGTCACTGTATGAATTCTACAAGGCCGATACCGACGTGCGCCCCGACAAGCCGGACAGTGCGCTGCTGACTTCAGGCCCCTATCGCTTTACACGCAATCCACTCTATATCGTGCTGACTCTGGTGCAGTTGACAGTCGCCATCTGGCTTGACAATCTCTGGATAGTGCTGCTCGTCGTCCCCTCCGTCATTGTCATTTCACACTACGCCATTGCACGCGAGGAACATTACCTGGAAACACTGTTTGAACAACAATATATCGACTACAAAAAACGCGTTCGGCGCTGGCTATAATGGATATTTTAAAAAAACTGTTCCCTAAAAAAGACCCTCTGCCAGCGACTATCGAGACCGCTTGCAGCATTATCGACCGCTTCGCGATGGCGAGCTCTGCAAATATTGACCGTGAGGATCTTGCCCGTTACCCCGCCAGGCAATTCAATGTCATGGCATTTCATTACGGCGCAATAGAATACCTGTCACAGCGGCTTGGACTTGACGAAACACAGACGCTGGGCGTATTCGTGGTCTTTATGAAAACCTATTTCAGCATGCCGATCACAGAAACCGGCAGCATCAGCGAGCGCCTGCAGGGCTTTCGCGACAAACCTGACGAACGCCGGTTTTTTGAGGCAGGCCTTGATGTTTTCCGCCGCTGGGACGAACAGGATGACCAGCAGGCGCCGCTGCAACTGGGCGAACTGCTGAAAAAATATTGAGCAGTCGCGCACTCAAACAGTTGTTATGCGAGGTGCGTGCCTGCCGTAGTTGCGAGGCGCAATTACCACTTGGACCGAGACCGGTTGTGCGCGCCAGTAATACCGCCCGTATCCTGATTATCGGACAGGCCCCCGGCACACGCGTCCACCAGACCGGCATACCGTGGGATGATCCCAGCGGTAAACGCCTGCGTGACTGGATGCAGGTCGATCGCGAGCTGTTCTATGACGAACAGCATATCGCCATTATCCCCATGGGCTTCTGTTACCCGGGCAAGGGAAAATCCGGTGATTTACCGCCACGCCCGGAGTGCGCGCCACAATGGCACGAGCGCCTGCTGGCGGAAATGCCGGCGCTGCAACTCACAGTACTGATTGGTCAATACGCGCAGAAATACTACCTTGAGAGCGGTCGTCGCAGCCTTGCAGCAACTGTGCAGGACTGGCAGGCCTGCTTGCCTGAACATTTTCCGCTACCGCACCCGTCACCACGCAATATCCGCTGGTTCAAAAACAACCCCTGGTTTGAAACCGGGGTTCTGCCAGCGTTTCGCAGGCACATAAGACGCGCCCTGAAATAACGGCATATACCCGCTGGATAATACGGTTTATTGGCCAAACATTAACAGCTGCAGACAGATACAGGCAATTGCGGACACGCAGCCTATTGGTTTCTGGTAACATTATTACAATGCCAAAGTCCACTTACCCCCTGCTACACCGTATAAATTGCCCCGCAGACCTGCATGAACTGGAGGAAGCCGAGTTGCTGCAACTCGCTACCGAGTTGCGTGAGTTCCTGATCGAGTCAGTCGCCAGCACCGGTGGTCACCTGTCTGCCGGCCTTGGCACTGTGGAGTTGACTATAGCCCTGCACCGGGTCTTTAACACGCCTGAAGACAGGCTGGTGTGGGATATCGGACACCAGGCCTACCCGCACAAAATTCTCACCGGTCGCCGCGATGCCATGCACAGCCTGCGCCGTGCAGGGGGCCTGAGTGGCTTTCTCAGTCGTTCGGAAAGTGAATATGACTGTTTTGGCGCCGGTCATTCCAGCACCTCGATCAGTGCCGCACTGGGCATGTCGGTGGTTGCAAAAGTGGAAGACAAGCAACGCCAGACTGTTGCCATTATCGGTGATGGCGCCATGACAGCCGGCATGGCTTACGAGGCACTCAACAATGCCGGCGATACCGACAGCGACCTGCTGGTCATCCTCAACGACAACAAGATGTCGATCTCGCGTAACCGCGGCGCCATGCACAACTACCTGGCGCGTATTCTCTCCGGGCATCTCTATACCGGGGTACGAAAGACCAGCAAAAGCCTACTGCACAAATCACCGCGCCTGACCCGCTATGCTCGCCGCCTGGAAGAACACATGAAGGGCATGTTCCTGCCCGGCACCCTGTTTGAGGAACTGGGATTCAACTACATCGGCCCGATTGATGGTCATGACATTCCGCTACTGCTGGCCACACTGCGTAACCTGCGCGACATAAAGGGACGCCGCTTCCTGCAT